>WAMJ01000053.1 GCA_015522385.1 Candidatus Heimdallarchaeota archaeon | reverse complement strand
GTGTAGAGGAGTTGGAGATTTGGAAACTTCTTCTTGCTGCACAGGTATGTGATATTCTGCTCCTTGGAGAAAAGATGCTCAAGGTAGTAATCGGTTCTCTCATCCAGACCGTTAAAAAACACCACTGCACCCCAATCAACTCCTTGCAACTTTAGACTTCGTAGGAGTCTTGGTAAAGTTGCGACTTGCTTCTCCTCTTCCACCACCGTAAAAACAACGATTTTTTCGTTTCTCTTGGGTGCCATCCACTCGTCGAATGAACCCTCGAGGTCGAAACGCCCGTACTGAAACTCCGGAATAAGACCCTTCTCTACACGATCCATGATTAGGAGAATCACCTCGTCGCACCGCTTCCTGTAATTCTGTGGATGTATGTAAAAGCTCAAGGGACTCCCGCCTCTCAACGATCGTTTGCCCATCATTTTCTGCAACTTGTGGAGGGAGTGATACCAGCCCATCACCGGTTTGTCATCCTGTACTCTATTAGGCCATGGTCTCGTGGAGAGTAGTCTCCTTCGATCAAGAAGAGCAAATCTCACCTCTGGTTTGTAATCTCCCGGATCTGCATGGTATTCCTTCCGTTTGTAATTGGGGATATTGAACCCTACAGAAAGAGCATCTGGGTTGGACTTGAGAGCGGAGATCATCTCCTCAAGGTAAGGGTGGTAACGGTCCTTTCTCCCTATGAGGACGTCAGAATCAAGCTGAAGGATGTAGTCAGATTTTGCGATTTCGAACCCGTATAGTTGAGGTGCCACTGGTATACCTTGTATGGTGTGGGTGCCTGTTGTGTCACAGTTAAACCACTCCTTGTTAATTCTCCTTGCCTCCTCCTTGGGAAAAACTAGGTAATTGTCTATTATCCCCTCTGCTTTGAGTGTATCCAGTTGTTGAAGAAGTGCGTTATAGTCTCCGCTAGAGAACTCCCTGAGATAGTCTCTCTCCCTTGGATCGACTACAACGAGTTTTTCGTAGAAGTCATTAGGTGTGCGGAGTTGATGGACAATATGACGGATTTGGTAGTATATCAATTGATGATCTTGTGGACAGGTCTTGATTAGCAGAGTAACTTTTTCATCCATTTCCTTGAGCTTTACCACACTGGTCTCATCCGTGGATTGTTCTGTATCCTCCCTCTTGAGTTGGTTCGGATCACTGAGTGCTTCGATACTGATATTTTCATTAACCGTCTCGCCGAAGGTGATGGTCTGTAGAACTTCATTTAGGAATTTGGTATAATCCTCCCCTAAGATATGGTGGGAAAAGTTGTTGATGATGCTCCTCTTCAGTCTCTTCATCCTTTTCTTCGATCCTGATTGTGTCAGATAGAGATAGGCCTCTGCGACAGAGTTCAGGAACCTGTTGTCCGAGTAGGGGATAATCTCGTAGTCTACCAGTTTTAGCTGTCCTCGCACTCTGATGAAACTCGTCAGATCAAATTTCTGAATGAGAAATTTTCGATTCCAGCAGTAAGCGAGGAGCTCTATAAGCTCCTTTCTTTGAAATGCTTCAACGTTTTCTCCTTCCTCATACGGGTATGTGACAACTGTGAAACCAGATATCTCAAGTACCTCAATATCAAAGAAGAACTTTGTATTCACCAGATCCCTGAATCTTGAGATGAGGTATCGCAAGCTGTCCTTCTGACTGTAATTGTTTCCAGATATTGGAATGTGTACCTTAAACACCTGTTCTCCGTCATTTAGAACAATACCCGAGAACCCTTCTCCCAGATAGGTCAGTGGTCTGGAAGTCAAATTTTTTACAATAGCTTCCGCAAGCTCTCTTCGATACTTCTTCAGGAACCACGAATGAAGTTTTCGTCTTGTATGGTAGTAACCTTTCTTCTGCTTGTTCTCGATAGTGAGATTCCCATTGAGGGTATATACGCAGTACATCAGATCTTCTGCGAAGGAATGCTTAAGTTTTTTGTTCATTAGTAGCTCTACGAGAAGCCAGTGATCTTCTGCACTCTGATGATCGGGGTACCTTATTCCCAGATTAGGTCTGAAAACAACGTTGCAAGAGGGGAGTTCAGATGAATCGTCTCCTTTGCTCATACCCCTGAGTCTTTCTTCTAGATATGTAGGGTTTCCAAGATCTCTTGTTGCCCTGTTCTCCCTAGCGAGGATATCTCCATTTAATGCCTGTAGATTCCCTGAGAATATTACGTCAGGGGCATCTTGGTCAATAATTTCTTCCAGTCTATTGAAGACCTTACTGTCCATGAGAACATCGTCTGCATCCAATCGGGCTATGTACTCCGTGTTTGGGAGGAACTTCTCGGTATAGTCAATCATTATATTTCTAACCTTGCTTGCACTCCCACCAGTGACTGAAATATGTAATACTCGGTCATCTTCAAGGAGATCAGAAACATGATCTGTCCACTCATCTGTTGACCTGTCATCTGCAATCAGAAGGTAGATTTCTCTTCTTGTTCCCTCTTGACATAGTACTGACTCTATTGCTTTCCTTATTGTACCTGCTTGGTTCTTGAGTGGCATATGGACTGTAAAGTGAGAACCAAATTTGTACCCGAAGAATCTCTTTGCCCTATCAAGTGACTTCTGGAAATCTTCCTTCGAGAACTGATCCTTGTACTTCTTGTAGAAAACATCCAATCCCATCTTCTTTAGTTTCCTGTTTGACGTCACCCTATCTGCCTGATCAGTATGGTAAATTACGGAGGGTTCCCCAAGCACCTCTACATACTTGAGATATTCTTCCCCTAATTCCTTTTTCAGGTGGCGGATAAATCTGATCATCAGATCCCTGTCTGTTGCACTGTGTAAGTTCTCATCAAATCCTCCGATGCTCATTAGGTCTCTATGACGGATGAGCATATTACTCCCTTGGACTCCTGGATTTCCCACAAAAAACGCTTCCTCTGAAATATCATCTTTCGAGATTCTGTGGACAGTATCTTTTCCTGTGTCTCTCCATACGACTGGTGAAAAGATTGCATGTGCTTCCTTTCCAACAGATAAACAGTTAGAAAGGTGGGTCGGTAGATATTCGTCGTCATCGTCTAGGATGGAGACGAAATTCACTCTGCAGTTCCTCTCTATCCACTCAAGAGCCGTATTCCATGCACCTGTCCCAGACACACCTTGTGTTCGGGTGTTAGGGATTACCACCGTCTCAAAGAACTCGGAGAATGGTATATTTGCTCCTTCTCTCACGTACCTCTTCTTTAGCACTGTCTCCCTGAGCTTCTGCACGACGTCAACTATTCTGTCGAATTCCTCACTCTTACAATTCTTGAATTTGGGCATATTGTCATCTACAATGACTATAATTGGATTCACCCTAGTTTGTAAATACACTGATCGGAGTGACCTGTCAAATAGGAGCTGAGTTCTGTTCTTACTCGTGGCAATTACTACAGCAACGGATTTTTCCCCATTATTCACACTCTGCCATTTGGTGTGTAATATAAGAAATTTTCTTAGACAGATAACTAAATCCGTGGATAACGGTTCTTTGAATAATGTATTCCGTGTCTGATAGTTACCACTGTGCGATAATGATATATGGCTACATCAGGTACTTCTGGCGATGAACTTCTGCTCGTCGACGATGAACCTCACGTGCTCGCCCCTCCCGACCACTTCTGCCGCCTCGTCCAGCACCTCTACCTCGAACACGAGTTTCCGACGATCCTGCCTGACGAGGGAGGCCCGGGCCACCACTCTCTTTCCCACACTG
>WAMJ01000052.1 GCA_015522385.1 Candidatus Heimdallarchaeota archaeon | reverse complement strand
TCCAATATCTGACCCCAAATACAATTTGACTGCTATCCTTTTTAGATATATCTAAATTTTCGAGGAATTTTTCTTACATTAGATATTTGTTTTTGATTTCATTCTCATCTCGGCTTGTTGTTTCTTGACGAGAATTTCATTTGTGGCTAGGGTCAGTGCCTTCATCATCCCTAATTTGGTTTGGGGAACCTCAGGTATATCGTACTCGTCAATAAGTCTCTTGATGTTGGGGTACTCGTCCAAGTATGACTCCAAACCGTCAGAGATAACAAAGACCTCATCGGTGAAAATTTCAATCATGAACTTGTCATATTCCTCTCCCAATGTTTTATCATTGATCTGTTTGGCAATTGATTCTATCTGATCAATGAACTCCTTCTTCTCATTGGTATCGAGTTTCTCCACATATGGCCAGATCGTCGGGAGATAACCGAACTGTAGACTCGGAGCAATTGATTTTAGGAGAAGTTCCTTGTCATTGTCAATGTACATCCTGAACAAGTCGTCTCCTTCTAGACCTATTCCAACTGACCAATCCTCGAGGACAGTGTCAGGTGAGTCGACGGACGATATTATCACGTAAACTAGGAGATTATGAAGTATCGAATCCCTAAGTGCCTCAGACATGTATTCATAAGTCTCGTTCCATATCTTAAGAGCCTCATCATAATATGCATGGTTTCCTGTTATCACATACCCTGCCAATAGAGGATTGATCCTGTGTTCTCTTTGGATCCCCCTCATGTGTAGATTGAGCTGGTATATTGAGATGAGAATGACTGGCGCAAATCCAATAACAAGTACCGGAATCAGGAATTGGCTCATAGATAGTTCTGGGACAAACAGAGGCACGATAAATATGAAAATTGCTGTAAGGATAGATGCTTGGGTCAATGTCTTGATCCGAGTTGTCATGTTGACTATTCCTGAATAATTCTCACAAGCCTTGCAAAGGCCCTTCTCTGTTATATACATCTCGTCAACACTAAGCTTACATCTGGGGCACATAGCTTGAGCTCTTGTAATTCCATCAAAATCCGAGAGCTCCCTCTGTTTGAATTCGTACTGAACCACATATAATGAAAAAATTAAACTTCTAAAAACTGATCGGTAATTCATGTTCCGAAACAGAAAACTCGCGAACGACTTACATAGTGATTCTTCTTAACCAATGAATCTGAGGATGGAATATGGTTACTGCTGCGGTCGATCACAAACCCATGATTAACATCTCAATTCTAGGGCATGTTGGGTGTGGGAAATCATCCTTCATCCGAACCTTCATCGAGTCTTCATTCACGGAAGATATCCCTGTCACAGAAGTTCTGCAGATAACCCATCACGAATTACCCGATTCTGTTGTGGCATTTTGGGAGTACCCATATCCCACGCTCAGACCTCTTTCTGATTTCCTGAGCCAAGCAGATGGTTTGATCTACCTAATTGACAGCTCGAATCCAATTAGTGAGAGGGAGCTTGAGGAGGACTTCGATCTTATATCCAAAAAGGTAGTCAGTATGGATATACCAGTAGCGATAGGTCTGACAAAGTCTGATCTTCAAGTTTCACCAAAACTTGAGCTATCATCGATCCTCAGGTTGATGAAGGTTGTAACTGATCGGTTCAACAGCGAGTTTGTACGCGTGTTCGAGATCTCTTCAAAGCAGCTAATCGGTGTCGAAGTATGTGCTAAGTGGATAATTGAGAACAAGAAGTCTTCAAGACAGTTAGATGAAGACTCTGATGCAATATACTCTGCTCTGTTAAAATTAAGTGATATAGGTCCAGAAGTAATCTACTCTGATTTCGATACACTACCGGATCCCATGGTAAATAGTAACACAGATGAGTATCTCGGGAATTTGGGGGTAAGCCTTTCCATTGCTCTGGCCCAGGGAAACACTTTTGCGGAAGGCATTTTTGAACTTCCAGCAGGATATGCCACACAATTCCGGCTCCTTGGAATTAGCGTCCGTCTTCATGACAGTAGTTTAACTGATGAGAGACATGGGAATGAGGGGTACGGTATATTCTGCTTTTTCATAACCCCTAGAACCCTCACCCGTTTTCCTAGACCTGTTTTGGTCCAAGATCAGATTCTTGAAGAACTGGGAAGGATTGAAGATTTGTCTGGACTTAGCAAGGAAGATTTTCTCCGTATTAGGAATAGAATACTTGATATCTTCTCTATAGGTTCTCAAAATAACTTTGAAAACGTTCAATAACTTCTCACTACAAAAAAATCTTTATCTAAAACACCTATCAATTTGAGATATAGATGGCGACACAATTCAAGATACTTGTGGTAGGCGAGGGTGCTGTTGGGAAAACGAGTATCGCTACAAGGTATACTACTGGTGGATTCAAAGAAAGTCACCTAATGACCGTGGGTGCGAATTTTATGCTGAAGAATCTTGAGATGGAAGATGGTACAATGGTCAGACTGAGTATTTGGGATACCGCGGGTCAGGAGAAATTTCGTAGGGTAGTCGAGACTTACTATAAAGGTGGTAAAGGTGTCCTAATCTGCTTTGATATTACAAACCGTAAGACATTTGAGGAACTGGAATACTGGAGGTCAACCTCAACAAAACATATTCCAGATGCGAGTTTCATCCTCGTTGGTAATAAGGCCGATTTAGAGGAGCAACGTGCTGTTTCGAAGGAAGATGCAGAGGCTTTAGCAAAAGAATGGAACTTGCCTTATTTTGAGACCAGCGCTAAGATGAATTATGGTATAGATGAGTGCTTCCTTAAGCTCACACATATGATGCTTGGTGAGTAACATGGATACAGAAATTCAGTCTGACGAGCTTGAAGAGGTTTCAATGAGCGAGCAGATGGAGAGGACATCTGTGAACATAAGCACATTCTCTGCACTCCATGAATCTAGTGGATTGCCGTTCAATTTCCCTGTTATTCTCGGCGGGGACGACATCATCAAGGATGAGGTTGCCAAACTCAAAGTGGAGGAGGCCTTTGGACAACTGAACATTCAGTCATTGTTTGGGTTCGAGGATCAAGTACTCCAGTCTGTTATCTATAGCACATTCCATGTTAATGCCGGAGAGGGTAAACTGACACCACATATCTACCTACTTAAGTCATTCACGAACAACGTCTATCTTCTCAACTTCCTCGCTACACCATATGCAGATTTGAATATTGATGCCTACTTTTCCGAAGTTGATTTTATGTCCAGAGCTCTCTCTGGGGTATTTCGGAGAGCCCTTAAGCAAGAGGAACTGAAACTCATTGATGAAGAGAAAGTCTATGATATCTGCAAGAATACTGTAGATACACTTGTTGGTTACATGCATTACCAGATTTTCACGGAGAGGGGTATGAGGAATCTTGTCTCACAATCCAGAACACAAATTTCGATGATTATGGGAATGTTTG
>WAMJ01000051.1 GCA_015522385.1 Candidatus Heimdallarchaeota archaeon | reverse complement strand
TTTAATACACTAGGCTAAAATTATACAAATCAGTCAGTTATAGAAACAAGTGGAAATGTATGAAAAATAAAAAGTAAATATAAAATGTATGGATTATTATGAAATGTAAGAAAGCCTATTGAATAATAAGCAAAAACGCCAATAAAATAGACATGAATGGGTAATATAAAGAAAATATGATAATTATCGATGGTGATTAACATAAGGTGGATGCATAATTATTGACTAAAGCATAAATAGTATCAGAAAATTTAATATGTATTATTGAAAAATCGATTACTTACAGTATTCCTCTAATATGCGACAATCAGATTCTAGACTTATGTATTTGAATAATCTCCTAATTCTACAGAAAGATCCCTAATGAACGGTCTATGTCAGCCTGGAATTCCTCGATGGATTCCGAGGTAATGACACCGTCCTCCTGCTTTACCGTATGATTCCAACGGTTGGAAACAAGATTGAGGATCCCGTCCAGTAATGGATGGTCACCGTTGGTGATGCAGTATATCGTATTCACTTCATTTGGGTGCACTTTGATGGTGTAGTCCACATACCCAAGCTTGGGTGGAAGATCATCCCGTCCCGATATCTCTCTGACGAGTTCCAGTATCCCAGAGAGCGCAGCAGAGGTCAGGTGGGCATCGTGCGTCTCCAGATCGGGGTACTGCGTGATTGCCAGACCGCTCTTGCTCTCCACGAGCAGGACGGTGGAGACACGCACGACTGGCAGGATGAGGACATCGGGTTGTTTCATCAGGGACACACTGAGAGCCACTGCACCGACACCTGACCAGACTTGGTAGAATGTATTGGCGAAGGGCAGATTCTCACGGAAAGCGAGGAAGAACAGGGAGCCGAACATGCCTAGTGGGTACCCAAGTGCAAGTCTACCCCAGACGGAGTCTGTCACCTTCACTCCTTTGTAGAAGAGCCTGAACTGTTCGATTAGCATCCATGCAGTGGGGATGAAGATCATCAGCCGGGACAGGTCCGATCTGTGGATTATCCATTCAGTGCCGTCGAAGACCACCCTTGTGTCTGCTACGATCCCTGCCATGACAAAGCCGACGCTGAGGATGATAGCGTAGAAGCGGGTGGGAATGAAATTCGACTGATGGATCTGTAGATTCCAGACTGCGAGAAGTGATCCGAGCATGAAGAGCTGTGCCCCCAGAATAGTGAGCACGGTCAGGATGTCGGCGTAGGAGGGATCGCTGATAAGTGCCTGTGGGATGAACGACAGTGGGAGCATGGCCTGCATCAGAAGCCCCATCGCCACGAGGTTGAGGTGCTGCACCCTGTACTTCCTGATGTTGGTATAGAGGATGCTACTGCTCACCACTATGACAATGGTGGAGAAACTAGAATAGATAAGTGCTTCAGGATTAATCACTACTGCAATTTACACACATCCTCTTATAACCTCCGCGCTCACCTGTGATGGTAAAGTGATGAAATTGCAGAAAATACCGCGAACCAGATAATATATCTTGGTCGCATGTACGCATTCTAGAGGCTCAGGAGGAACTTCACATAGTCCGTGGCCACCTGCTCGGCCTGCTTGCCTACGAAGGCTGGTCCTGTGTGGCTGAATCCACTGTACAACCGAAGACGAGCATCAGGGATCATGTCTGCGAGCTTCCGAGCCCCCTCTACGGGAACGGTGGTGTCCTGCTCAGAGTGCATCAGGAGCACGGGAGAACGCACCTTCTGCATGCGGTCAACGAACTCGTCAACCCGCTCGAAGGGTTTTGCGTACATGCTATAGAGCGAGATAACTGAGTGTACGGGTGTGCCCAGGAGCAGAGGCCTCCCCATCCTCCGCACTAATAGGCTCTTCAGCTTGTCCAAAAGACCCATGTTCCTCCCGAAGATCACGCTCTCGAAAACTTCTTTGTATATTTCTGGATACGTCTCCTCGTCGATTGTGCGGTCCTTGAGGTGCTCTATGCTGCGCAGGCTCTGCTTGCGGTACTGCAGGTTTTCGTGCATCTCCGGGGGTCTGTGAGCGAGATTCGGGGTGCCGTAGTTCCCGATGGAGGCCGCCCTGTCCGCCAACAAGGAGATGAGTGCGCCCTTAGAGTAGCCAAAGTGGTGCGGTTGTTCGATGCCGAGGGCGTCGATGAGTTGGATATGTTGCTGCGTGAGTGCGTCGAAGTCGTACTCTTCCCTGAGGGGTGAGGACTCACCGATGCCTACATAGTCATAGAAGACATAAGAGTAGCTGTCCGGGAGTCTGCGGGAGATACGTGGATATAGCTGTTTCAAGAACTGCCTATGATTAAAGATTGAGCCATTGACGAAGAGGATCACTTCGTTTCTGAGGTCTCCATCGATGTACGTGGCGATCCTGTATCCGTCTTCGATCTCGACAAGTCTTTTCTTCATACCTTGGGATTCCATCGGGCTTCAAGAACGGTGCGCTCTCCCCATGGCTTTTAGTCAGGGCTTAGTCGTTCCTTAGTCGCTGCTTAGTCAATTGACTGGGCGATTGATATCTTGTGTAGCGAAATACATAAATCCAACGCTGTAGGGTGAGTAGTACGTAGATGCAAGGTACTCAGCAATACACGCAGCAATACGGTCATAAGCACCCTCAGCGACACGCACAGCGACACGCACGGCTATACAGCCTGCGATACACGTGGCTATACGCAATCTTCCTCATATTCCTCCTCCTCCCTGTTCCCGGTCTACAACTAGGAGATACCCGGACGTACCGATACTCGGAGAGGGAGGGCTCGGTCTCCTCGGATATCTATCGGAACCTCACGCAGGTCGTGACCACGTATTCTGAGGTCTCGGGAGGCGATGAGTTGCTGAACGTGAGGTTTCTCGGTTTCGAGGAGGGTGTGTTTCTCACCGTTCCCGTCCCCCGGTATCTCCTGACCTCGGATGCCCGTAACGAGACCGTAATAGCCGACCTGACCGTCCCCGGGTACGATGATATCCTCGACACCAGCTGTCCGGAGATCCGTCAGGGGCTGGCATTCCCGTTTTGGTTGGGGGAGTCGCTGGATACCTGCCTTCGGGAGAACATGTACTACCATGCACTGTCGCCGATTTTCAGGGCCTCTACCTTCCCTCAGAACGAGACGATCGCACAGGTGGTTTCTGAGTTCAATAACACGAGAATCTCGGTGGAAGAGGAGCTCTCCCTGCAGTACCTAACGGGCACATTCGGCGAGAGGTCCGATGACACCCGTGATCTCTACACTTACTATGCGGTCATCACGTTCGTCACAGACGACGACTACGTGGGCTACTCGGTGACTGCATGGATGTTTCTAAACCGGACAGAGGTGCTCACGAGCATAATGTCGGAGACCTCTCCTCCCACGACTTACGGCAGGTGGCTCACGGGTGAGGCGGTACTGTACGACCGCTCTACGGGATGGATGGTGCTCTACTGGGGCAACACAACGAGTGAGTTGATCTTCTCTGGACTGAATTCGACGGACTCCGTTGTATCGCAGTACCTGACAACCGAGGTGAGTATCATTGATCGCTCTCATGGATTCGAGAGTATATACGATTTTTTGGATCAGCATCAGATTAACATATCTACCTACTTACAACATCCGACATCCCCCGTGGCGTCTTTTCTCTCGGGAGTGCCTCTTGCTGTCGTTGTAGTGAGCACGGGGGTCATCCTGTATAGTCTCAGACGGTGGCGAAGGAGTCGTAAAGGCGTAAGACGGGAGCTCTACCCCGAGCAATGATCAGAATCCGATTTCCGAGGCTCGAATCGTTTACTGCACTGGAGTAACATTTAATAGTCATTGTAGCTCAAAATCCGCTGTGAAAGAACTACGGGCGATTGCATTGATTTTTCTTCTCCTGCTTCAGTCGGTTTCTGCCATCGAGCCTGGTGAGAAGCGACAGTACGAGTACTCTGACGAGTTTACATACACATACGGTGATGTTCTTGACGGCTCCTCTATCAACCCGATTTATGAGGATCATATAAATGACAGTGCTGAGTACATGGTAGAGTTCCAGAGATTCGCTTATACTACTTCCTTCGACGTCCGTCCTCCCCGGTTCTACGTGGAGACCAAACCCCGGAGCAAGGTGATGATCCCCGAAGCCCAGATCTTCAACTATTCCGGTCTGATCGACCGTACTTGCCCTGGTATTGATCAGGGAATGAGCACCCTGTTCTACATGGGTCAAACCATCGACGTCGGGTCATGTCTCCGCAAGAATATGTACTACTCGGCACTGAATCCGATCTTCGTTCCTGAGACCTTCCCGCAGAATTCCTCGGTCATCGGACAGCTCTTCACGCAGTCAGTCCCCTCAATCGAGGTTGAGCAACCGCTCACCGTGAGACACATTGCGTCCTTGTTATTGTACGATCTCCCAATCGACGAGGCTCTCTACACCTATCAAGCGACGCTTAGGCTGATCTCGACCGATGGTCAGATCGGGTATTCGATATCGGCGAAACTGATGGGGGATTATGCCAAGCTCCTACCGAAACTAGCGGATTATGGACTGGAGGTAACGGTCTATAGTGATTGGGAGAGGACCGAGGAGGTACTGTACGACCTGCGGACGGGCTGGATTCTCTCGCAGCAGAGCAATCTGTCGTTCTCGCGGTTGTCATGGAGACCAGAGGCTTCCACCCTTGAGGTCTATAACTCATCAAGTCTCCTCCTCGACATCTCTCCTCCATTCCTGAACGGCATTATTCCCGATGAGTTCCTGACTATTGCAGGAGTTCTATTCACGCTGGTCGTTCTGTACATGGTCTGGAGATGGCGTAAGCGGAAGCGTGGATCCGAGGGTCAAAAGGAAGACCTCTACCCCGAGCAGTAGAGGAGGATGAATTATATAACTGGTTTGTATCTACTCTATGAAGGGCGTTTCCCTCCTCATTCCTCGGCATATTGATCGGGGTGAGCTCTGCGTCAATCTCATAGTTTGGCCTAGTGAAGGATTGTGAACAGGAAGGATGTCTCTTCCTCACGGATTACAGAAATCCCTTTGTGTGGAGATAAGATATAAATAGATATCAGAAGTTATTCGCAGAGTGTATAGAGTTGTAGGGGGAATACCAAGTATCTCCATGCACTACAACTCTACGCACTTACTGAGCCGCTCGAGCGTTAACCACCATGTCAATGCTCATCCCCAAATCCCTGAGATGCTTTAAAAGCGTTCCTGAAGTCCTTCAAATGGGATTCGTGCGGAAAATCATCGCGAAAATTAACAGGGAGGGTATCCAGATTATGTGACAGGATGGTATTCTTGAAAAATTCGTCAGGATGCAGTATTGGGGATTTTAGTAGGGATGAGGTTACCAGGTCATAATTTCTACGTGTCAGTACATGCCTTGATTGTAGGATGATTCGCTTATCCCACCCTTACAGTCACACCTGAGCGTGCGTACGTGCGTAAGTCGCGGTTCATCGATTTCTGAACTATCGCGTCGAATCCATTCATTTTTCATCACCGAATCCGCGTAGAAAGCCTTATTAACCGCCGTATCCATCGAATTCTTAGAGGCGTACACATTGGTGGTAACCGGTGGTGTGTGGGCGGCTCTCTCATGAGGGGGCATGGTGCCTCTCGAGCTCAATTTCCCGATTTCAAAGCTCCTGAATCATGTCCCCTTTCATGAGACCTCTAATTCGTATATTTCTGGATTTCAGACGTTCTTCCTCTTGAATTAGTGGTGACTTTATACGGTGTGGTGCCTCGATTGTCATGCGGCATGATGTCCTGTAGAGATTACGTAATTCGAACTCATATTTTTCATCGGGGTACTGATTTTAATGACGATATGTGTACTTTGAATAAGGCATTGCGCATGCTGAAACTTACATAATCTCCGTCAGAATAGAAAACTTGATCGATCTCGTTGCGCAGGATATACACAACATCTGACGTCGGACTGATCATGAGAATTCCCGGATTCGGAGACTCACTGCTGTAATAATATATCATAAGATCTCCCTCGGTGGGAACTGGCTTGATGGTCATATTCTTGTACGTACTGTAGCTTTCTAGCCCCTCTCCTGATGGCAGTGTGAACTCCAATATCTTGTCGTTCATGATCACCCACAGCTTCTTGCCCAATACGACATGCTTGGTTCTCTCATCGGAATCGAAGAGTCCGAGGTCTATCATGCCTTTGACAATGCCATCCATCAATAAGTGATAATTACCGATGATGTCTTTCTTCAGCAGATAGTATGTACCGTCCGCTGTTGCAAAGTCAAAGATCTGTGGGTCGGCGTAGCTCCGTAGCATCATTCGCTCCCCTATACCGTCCGTGAAGTACGTGGTGGAGAGGCTTTTGAATCCTATTATGTCTCCGAATTGCCGGATGATACCTGCATGTCCGCCTGCTCCGAAACTACGTTGCTCATCTCTAGGGCCGAAGCCCAGTGTCCTCTCGTCCACCCAGTACATGAAGCCCAGATATTTCCAGTGACTCCCCTTCTGCTTCCAGAGCACAACGGTCCTGTCCTCATCTTGCACCAGTAGGTAGGGCTCGTTGTAGATAAGAGCTGTCACCGGGACAGGACGGATGCGCAGCAGTGCCTCTGTCTCCTCGGAGTAGACCTCCCCGTTCTCTAGTCCCACAAAGCCCGGGATGGCTACAGTGACGTCTGCCCTGAATAGTAACGCCCGCTCTGCAATCACAGCCTGTTCTTCTTGTTTTCTCCTCTCATTTTTCCGAGTCCATACAAAGATGCGTAGAACAAGCATCAGGGCAAGTGCAGCACCTGTCATCCAAAGTTGGAAGTCAGTGGGCATGGGGACGTCAATAAACATCTGCACTATCTCTACGATGTAAAAGACGGCCACTGCTGAGAAAATCGCCATGGGACCGAGGAAGATAATGTCCATCATAAGATAGAAATACCCTCTTCCAAGTTCACGAAGGAAGACCGAATCTGTACTATATGATTCAATCCACATTCTGTCCTGAACTCTTGCTCTGTACTCCTCCCGTGTATTTATCATCATATCGGCGACCTCGGGTCCCATATTCAGGATCGCAAGGAACATTGCTATTCCTGCGATGAAAGATGGTCTTGTGCCAAATAGGAATAGAAGAAGGACACTATATGCTGCCAAGAAGTACGCAGAGAATCTGGTCAGGACAAAGGAGAGGATACTGGAGGATCCATCTCCCGGACCGAACCTCTGTGTATTCTGCGGATCAACAAATTCTAACACATGTACCTGTCGATTTTTCACTATAAAATTGCATCCCTGAACGGCTGGATATCCGTGTGATATTTCCGAAAGAATACGCAGGGTTCCTCATTTATATAAGTCGAAGCGTATCCTCTCGGTGTATCTCTTCCAGACTACTGAGTGGAAGCCTGTAGTAGACGTTCTGGTAGGAGACGTGGACGGAGCTCTCGTCGAGGTAGTAGACACCCTCGGTGTAGTATCGGAAACGGTAGTGCACATCCGAGTCCAAATCCGTCAGGAGGTACTGACTTTCTCCATCGGGGCTGTACGAGAATCCCGGAAGTGAGCCCGTGCGAACCGGGTTGTAGGTGATGTCATCTCCTGCAGGGAGGAATTCTATCATCTTCTCCACGAGCGACGGCAGGGAATACCGAAATATACGGGCTCCGAGGTTGACCCACAGCTCGTCATCGCAGTAGATTCCACGGGTAGCTATGTAGTCTTTTGGCTGTCCAACGTCAAACTCTCCTTTGGTATCTCCTTTTAGCATTACGTAGAACTTGGGGGGATATATCTTCTTCTCCTTGAGCAGATAGTATACCCGATCCCTGACTACTATGTCTGCCAAGAAGCTCTCTCGGAACTCCCTCACCCGCATCCTCTCTCCGATTGTATACGTGAAGTAATAGGAGTGGATGGTTTTGAACCTCAGCTGGTCTCCGAAGATCCACAGATGGGAGAATACCTCACGGGAACCGTTTTCCGTGCTGAACTGGACGTCGTCACCTGCCCACTGAAGGTGACCCGTGTACTTCCACGAATCGCCCCTCCCCCGCCACATGAAGACATCGCCCTTCGAGTCGTTCACCAGCAGGTAGTCTCCGTGCCTCAGAATCGTCACGACCTTCCGCGACCTTGCCTTCAGGAATATCTCTGACTCCTCGACATAAACATCGCCGTTGTCCAGCCCCACGAAGCCTGGGATGTACGCAGTCACATCGTACCTGAAGCTCAGGGTGGTCAGGGACTCCTCGTCCACCTCCTGTTGGATGCGTATACGTCTCCTGTAGGAGAGAAGCTCCTTTGTGCCGAAAATCAGGTGTACGAGGGCGAACGATACTCCAGCAATGATATAATCCGGGGGCAACTCCACAGGGGAGAGGGGACGCACGAAATACGACAGGATGTATGTAAGGGCAATGGGTAGTACGTAGGTTCTCCTTAGAGCTGATACCGACAGCACTATGCCTCTGAGCGGTATGAAGAAGGGGCGAAACTCCGATCCCCACATGTAGTCCCGGATACGGTAGGTGATCTCCTCGGAGCCTGTGGAATACATCTCAATAGCCACAGGAATCAGTGCTACGGTCCCCAGAACGACTGTCAACTGCATGATGAGTCCCCTGCCCGGTAGTGGACAATTCTCCTGTATCTGGGTAAATATAGCTCGACCCCAGTCTCCCGCTACTTGGATGATCATTATGATGATGCCCCATGTTGTGACCGAGAGAAATACCCAAGCAATCAGGATGTACAGGAGGAGTAGCTGGGAACCGCCACCTGATTTGCTGATCGCGTAGATCCGATTCTCTTCGCTGTAGTCGACTTGCTCTACCATGTCTAAATCTCTATTTTTCCCTATATAATTCCATCTTCGACAGGTCTATTATCAGCGAATAGTCATCTTATCTCTACAGCTCGTCCCTCGGAACCTCGTCCAGAGCGCTCAGTGGTAGCTTGAAGAAGGTGTCGTACACTGCAACGTGGAGTTCACCGTCGTAACGATAGATCTTGTCCACCCAGTACTTAATCCGGTAGTGTACATCGGCGTCGGGCTCAAGCATCAGGTAGTCCCTGGGGATACCGAGGATCTTCTCCAGATTGGACAGGAACGCAGGCTCGCCGCCCGTGGAGAGGAATCGGTATCTCCGAGCTCTGCTCCCGGGAAAGGTATACTCTGTCATTTCCTTCCCGTCTGGGAGACTGAACTTCATCAAGCGGTTGCCGATGAACACCCACAGCCACTTGCTCATGTACCATGCTTTGGTCGCCGTCTCCAAGGGAACCTCTCCCAGCATAATCACGCCAGAGGTCTTCCCAGTGAACTCTATGCTGAACAGATTATTTGCTCCTTTCTTCCTCAATCGGTAGATTGTACCATCTCTGACAGTGTACGATATCGTGTAGCGTTCGTAGTGATCGCTTATACTCATCGTCTCAGCAATGGTATCTGTAAGATAATACCCAAAAGTCACCCTGATCCCAAGGATATCTCCGAAGTATTGAATTCCCTTTACGGTCTCTCTGTATCCATTTTCCCTGCGGAAAGATATAGTGTTCTCGTCAAGCCACTGCAGATGACCCACGTACTCCCAGTAGCCATCGTCCTGCCTCCACATATACACAACTCCCTTGTTGTCCCTGATCAGCAGGTAGGGATCTATATTGAGGATCTGCGTCACGGCATTGCTCCTCGTCCTGAGGTACATCTGACGATCTATTACGTAGACATCTCCGTTCTTCAACCCCACGAATCCAGGTATGTACGCAGTGATCTCGTACTTGAACCTCAGTGCGGTGCTCGCGTCCTCTGCCAGCTCCTCCTGCCTCTGCCTCAGCTTCCGCCTCCACAACGGGTAGATCGAGGCGACGATCGCCAAGAAGATCACTACCGAGATCGTGAACAAGATCCACCCCTCGGGAACAGGTAGTCCAAGCAGATTCAGCAAGAGGGCAATAATTACAGCAATCAGTGCGGAAAACCCGAAGACGGGTAGGAACTCAGCTATCAGTAGGGCACCTGCAGAGACGGCGATGGTGAAGACCACGCCGAGGGGGCGGAGCATCGAGTCCCACATATAATCTCGGATCTGATAGGCGACCTCCTCGGGATCTATGACGTACATAATTAGCAGGATCACGGGGATATTCACCACTGCAACTCCTGCTGCAATCTGGTATATCTCTGGTGGAAGCGTCGTCACGCCCTCCTCTGATGTGTCCAACACGAACTTGCGCATGACCAAGAACGCGAAGATACCAGTCACTGCGGAGGTGATGACCGCGTAGAGCAAGAGCTGCAGTGGTTTCGCCCTCAGCCTGCCCACGCCGTAGATACGCTCGGTCTTCCGAGGATCGATGTACTCTATCATGGCTCATCGTCCGTTTTTCCCTATAAAATTCTAGCTCAGACAGGTCGGAGTGTTGGGAAAATTTTCTCGTACCTCCTCACTCAGTCGTCTGCAGCATGCTCAGGGGTACAGTGTAGATAATTTTTCGTAATTATTGTCAAGATTATGGCGTTAGACTAATTTGTCACTTATCTACATTAGGTTGGTACTCTAATTATATATCTTTCAATTTTTATCAAAAATATCGATGTTGGCTCATGTAAAGATGTACACAACGAGCAAAAAGTGATGCTATAGCTGTTGCAAATGTAGGTTGCAACTTAGTTCAATCTTCGCATAACTCTAAAGGTGAAGCTTTGGTTCTCTTAATAGGATATATGAATGCAGACGATATAATTTAAGGCACATTAATTCTTATACGGTACACATTCCTCCATAACTCATGGAATAGCTACCGATTTACTCACTTCATCCTTCTGTATGCGCTGTAAGAGGTACCCACAGATCCATCTACCGATATATTCCCCGAGCTATATCGTGAGCTACTTCCCGAGCTACTCACGGGATTGTCGATCTCTGCTCTCTGGAGCATGCTCGTGTGTACCTTGAAGTACTCTATTCCTTTTGTGTAGTGCAGATAAGTCCCGTCGAAGTACAGGGGAAGTACATTCATGTCCAGTTGGAAGTACTCTTGGGTGTTGCCATGATCTATCAGCAGGATTCGATTTGAGCCCTTGATACTCCGGGTGACGTAGCTGATGACCAAATCTTCCGAGGACGGGATCCTCTGACCTATGAATCTGCTCTTTTGCAGCTTGTACTCCATGTAGGATGCAAGAGGAGTATAGGTGTCTAGAGTTATGTCTGCTGATTTGAAGGCATCTTCCGATAGCCGAAAGCTGTAGATCCGCTCACCAAGGATCGCCCACAGACGCTTTCCTGCGTACAGATCCGTGACCTTGTAGGCCAGTATACCTGCCGTCAGCTCGGGTGATCCTGGCATTATACTCTTGTCCTGTGAGAGATCGTAAGGGAGCTCAGAGATCTCTGCACTAATCTCGGGAGCAAAGAGTTCAGGATTAAGCTCCGACTTACTCTGAACGGTTGTACGTACTCCTTGATTGCGGACGGATGCCTGCTCGTTCTCCTGCTCTGATCTCACCAGCTCCACCCTGTGTCCTTTGGATCCCCGGCGGAGGGCGAGGATCCGACCATAGATGATCTCGATCCCCTGAGCCCTGCCGAGAGCACGAAGGTTCATCCGCTCTCCCACTGTATCCGTCACATAGTACCTATAACCCCCTCTCATCCTTGCAAGAACTTTACCGTCAACTTGGAGGATCAGCTTGCCCTCCCGGAGCTTAATCTGCCTGATCTTGGGTCTGTTCCCTATCTCCTTCCTAAATTCCATCCTACCCTCCCACATATCCTTCTGGATCCATTGTAGATAACCGACATAAACCCAAACGTGCCTATACCTCCAGAGGAAGAGGTCATTCTTCTCGTCCAGAACCAGTAGCAGGTCTCCGTAAGGAACGACCTTCCGCACACTGCCAGTTCGTGCCCTCAGGATTGTTCTGGACTTCTCCACATAGACATACCCATTGGCCATGCCCACAAAGCCGGGTACTGCATACGTTATTCTCGCTGGAAACGCACTCTGTGGACTCCCTCCATCAACTGAACGCCGTCGAAGAAGCATCACGGTAGCGATGAGTATCACCAACCCAACCGTTGTCCCAACCACCAAAAGGAAGAGCTCTCCCCCATACGTGGTACCTTGATAGAGTATATAGCCCACCAGCCCGAATGCCAAAGCTATATAACCGATGAAGAAGAGCTCGATCAGTAGTAGGGCAATTGCGACACCAATATCGACAAATGGGAGCAGGACATCCCGTGAGACTCGGTGCCACATCAGGTCACGTCTTCGGGCAAGAACCTCCGTGATTCCCTGTGAGCGTATGGAACTGATGAAAGAATACGAATTGAAGAGCACCAACACGAAAGCAACCATCCAGTATATCCAATTAAGCCCTCCAATAATCAAGTCCGTGAAGTACAACAAGATAAGTGCAGAAAACACAAAGGACAGGACTATTCTGCTGGTAAAAAGCAAAGAGTTGAGGGTGGACGATTCCGCCCGCTCGTGGGCGTAGATGATGGGGGTATTTGGGCCTACGGACACTGTCACATGCTGTACTCTCGTTTTTCAGTATATAATTCCATCGAGTCCAGAACGAAGAAATTCATGTTTCTATTGGAATCATCAGCTCCTGTCCATCACATACCAACGTTCATTACTCAAAAACGAGAGCTCCGAGATGAACTTCTTTTCTCCTCTGAGTGAATTTGATCGGTATATTATTGGATTCGCACACGGCTGCCCGTGGAGTGCGACAGCCTGACAGCATCCAATACCTGCTGATTTCTCCAGCCATCGTAGAGCGACGGGGAGTAGCTGACACCATCCCGAATCGAAGCGGAGACCTCGTCGAGGAAGGTGAGGTATGGCATGATCCGTCGGTCACCACCTATGTCCTTCAGCTCGAATTCGGGTGGGATCTCTACGGGTTGGAACTCGCTACCGTCAAGGGACAGGAGGACTTCATTGCCCACGAGCATTGCCACACCGTTATCCCCCGCGAAGACGTAACGAGTCTCGGGTGCAGTTCTGAGCGTGGTGGAGGCGTTGAGCATACCACTGGCTCCGTTCTCGAAGCTGAAGTCGATGAGGAAGCCGTCGTCCGCGGTCACACGGGCGTACTCTCCCTCGCGGGTTCTGCGGTGCGACGTACGGGTGAATAGTCTTCCCGATAGCTCCGTGATCTCCATGTCGGCGGTGGTGCGGATCTGGTCAATAAGATGGCTTCCTAGGGCTCCGAGGATACCGCCGTCGAAGCGTGAGTCCCAGAGCCAGCCGAAGAGCGGGGAGTCCCGTGAGCTGGCGAAGCTCATGAAGGCGTTTACATGTACCTCTGTGATCTCACCTAAATTGGCCTGCACGACGTTGGTGAGTGTCCTCCTCGGTGGCATCCACCTAAACTCGTGTGAGAGCATGCCCACGAGCCCACGCTCCTCCGCTATGGTTAGCAGTTCCCGTGCCTGCAGAGCGGTGGTTGTGGTGGGTTTCTCTAGCAGCAGGTGCTTGTTGCTGTACAGAACCTCCCTGCCCATCTCGTAGTGCAGGTAAGGTGGTGTGGTGACGGCGATGAGCTCGGCGTCCCCGTGGAGGAAGTCCCTCCAGTCGGTGGTGTGGGCGATGCCCGCCGCCTCTGCGATCTCCTTTGTCTTCTGCGGGTTCCTCCCGGCTATGCCCACGACCTCGAAGTCGGGGTGATGCTGGAAGGCGGGCAGGTGAACCTTGGCCCCGAAGCCCGTTCCGATGATAGCGACCTTGGTCATATGTTCCGTGTGAGGTGTGCCTTGATAACCGTCTCCGTAGTGCCCAAAACCGAAGATGTGTGGTTTCTTAGAATTCTGGTGAATGTCATAGTCTACTGATTGAACTATGTGAATATTTCCTGAAAATAGGGGAGAAATACGGACTGAATAGGAGAATATTTTGTTATAGAAGGTAGTTGAGTTCAATTAGAATAGATTGGTACAATATGTAATATATTGTAAATATACTGTAATATCTGATATTTATCGGATAAATATGTAAATAATATTTTCTTATGAATTAGATCGGTG
>WAMJ01000050.1 GCA_015522385.1 Candidatus Heimdallarchaeota archaeon | reverse complement strand
GATACACCCCTTGGAAGATTGGATGAGGAACACAGGGATGGACTTGTGAATGAGTTTTTCGGACGGGCCACTGAACAAATGATCATCCTCTCCACCAACGAGGAGTTCGACAACACTCTCTACTCCAAGATCCATGAACAGATCTCTAGGTCCTACCTTTTGTCCTATGATACAGAGAGAATGGCCAGCAAGATTACCGAGAATTCGTACTTCAATAAACAGGAGTTAATACTATGAGCAAGTCATTCAACAAGATCAAGACCAGTTCTGATGTCCAGCAGAAGCTGAACACACTCAAGGCTAGTAATCGAACCCGAATAACTCCTAACCTCATTGCGAGGGTGGCAATATGTCACTCCCTGAACATCGCGTCAATTCCTAATCCCGAGGATTACGATTTGGAAGGACAAGAGTTCAATAGGTACACTCTCACTGGTGAATACGACACTCTGCTCACTGCATTGGTCAAGCACCGACTCATTCGAGATGGTCTTGATCCAGAAAAAGATTTCTACGAACAATTTAGGGCCCATCTAAACAGGGGAGTTCTTGAGATCTATCCCCGGTTTAAGCACATCGAGGATGTCAGTAAATTCTTCAGCAACGCACTCCAAGACAAGATCAGGAGGGGGAAAATCAATGAGTAATAATAATATCTCAGTCGAGGATATTATCTACCTCGACCACCACGCGACAACCCCTATGGATCCTGAAGTTCTTAAGGCTATGATGCCTTATTTTACCGAGCACTTTGGTAATGCATCGAGTATTGATCATCTTCATGGTGTGGACGCGGGAAGAGCAGTTGCCACTGCTCGGAGTTCTATCGCCAATTTAATTAATGCAGAGGCGAAGGAGATAATATTCACTAGCGGAGCAACGGAATCTGATAATCTTGCCATATTCGGTCTTATTCCGTACGATGTGGTCGAGGGTAAGCATATTATCACCTCCGAGATCGAACATAAGGCCATTCTGGAGAGCTGCTCTTACTTCGAGAAGCTTGGGGGAGAGGTAACATACCTTCCAGTGAACCAGCATGGGATCATAGACTATGGGCTACTCGAGAAGAGCATACAGGAAAACACTAAACTTGTGACTATATTCGCAGCTAATAATGAGGTCGGGAGTATACACGATCTCTCAAAGATCGGAAAGATCACGCGTAAACATGGTGTATTCTTCCATACGGATGCTGTACAGGCAATAGGGCGAGTAAAGATTGACGTTAGGAAAGACAATATCGACATGCTGTCAATGTCTGCTCACAAAATTTATGGACCCAAGGGTATTGGTGCTCTATTTATCTCTAAAAGATCCCCTAGGGTTTACCTCACCCCAATCCTTAGAGGGGGTGGACAAGAGGGTAATGTTAGGTCTGGAACACTGAACGTCCCTGGTATCGTAGGATTTGGAAAAGCAGCTAAGTTGATCAAGAGGCACATGAAATCAATGAATACGCAATTCAGAGATTTACAGGCATACCTCTGGAAAAACTTGAAAAAAAGGATATCAGACGTTAAGCTCAATGGTCCTCCACTCGAGACGAGGCTTCCCCAGAACCTCAACCTCTACCTCCCCGGTATCGAGTCTAAGTCAGTTATCCAGATGCTCAGTAAGAAGTTCTCAATATCAGCAGGATCTGCATGTACAACCGATGTTGTAAAGCCGTCCCACGTCCTCATGTCGATGTACGGGGATGAGAACCGAGCGTACCAGTCCATACGGATTGGACTGGGGAAGAGCAACAGTAAGACAGATCTGGACATGTTTATTGAATCATTGGTAAAAGGATATTCACTTCTTCAAAATATGAGTTAGCTTTAATCATGATTCTAAAACTATGAGGCAAATATAATAATAGTTCACAAAATCCTTGAGTATGGATAAGGAGAAAGGACGTACTTTAAGTGAATTATCTGAATTTAAAGAAAGGAAATTAGACAAAGTAAAATTGAACAGTACGTCCCTCTATGACCTTTTTACAAATACCTATATCCTACCAAATTATCAACGATATTACGATTGGGAAGAAGAACATGTCACCGAACTTGTAGAAGATATCTTAAAACTTTCAACTGAGAATAAAGAAGTCTGCGATAACGTGATTAATCAAGAGGAATTTGATCCAAATAAATTTCAGATGAAATATCTTGGTGCACTCATTCTTCAAGATGATAGAGGATCCGCGAATCTTCAGATTATAGATGGTCAACAAAGGATGACAACCCTCGTATTCCTAATATCTGTACTGGAAAACATATTCTCATATATTAATACAAAAGTATCTCCAAGTCTAATAGACAAAAAATATGAGCGAATAACTGCATTATTAAAAGATGAGATTTTAGCGTATAAAATAAAAGAAACTGAACGAACAAAAGATTCCTCTGATTTCAAAGTTAACTTTTCTAGTGGTTCCCAAACAAGAGTTACAGTTAGGAGAGTAATGGAAGAATTTATCTCATACAAAAGATTAGCAGTTGTACAAAACATTTATTCAAAATACATCAAACTGATAGACAAACTTGAGAAACAGGATGATGTCAATGAGTGGAGCTTCACAATTAAGGAAATAGAGGAGACAATATTTCGGCGTAAGCTGGATGAAAAACATTATAGGAACAAAAGGATCAAGAAAAAGTACATTCAGGCAACATATAAGACCGATTTATTCCCAGATCCTCGGTTCCTCACTGAAATTTCCGATCGAATTGTGGCCGATATTTCAGATAAAATATTTGAAAAAGACAAGAGTGTGAATTCGGATCAGTTTTCGGATCATATTTCTCGAATGATAAACTCCTTTATAGTCATTTATGAGATAATAACTACCTATCTTAAAGACAAAATGAGTTATTTAGTTGATTCAAATTTCTTCAACAACTTGAATGCGGTTAAAGATGTATTAAGAATACTATTTGCAATTAGCGTCACTACATTACGGTCTGTCTGGTTCACTAAGTTCACGATTCCAGAGGATCAGAATGCATGGGAGATCTTTGAGACAATAAATTCAACTGGTAAAAGTCTTGAACAATCCGATTTAGTGAAATATGCACTGGTTATAGCAGAAAGGCAGAAGGTCACTGAACAAAATACGATTGAAGGAAAATGGGATGAATTAGTTGGGCGAATTGATGGTTTATTAGATAGAGGAAAAGGCATGATCTCTCTCAGGGATCTCTGTTACTACCATTTCCTGTCAAAGTATCCAGTTGTAGATGATAAAGTTTCAATTAAGACTTATGGTAAGTATTTGTTAGAAAAGAAAGACATCGACCCAATAGAGTATATCGAGGAATTGGCCACAATTGTTGATGTATTTGACATGATAATCAATGGATACTACAAGCACAATAACGAAACTGTGGAATTGCAGACTTTTCACATCCTATGGGGTCTTCTAATAGCATATCAGAAAAAGAACATATTCCCTTTACTATTTCGTATTATCCTGTCAAATCTCCTGAACCCAAGTTATAGTATATTCCAGTTGCTCGAATCCATCATTCTTTTTGAATTTGCTACTAAACAATTGTCTCCCACAAAATTGCTAGACTACAGTATTTTCATTTTAAAAGAAACTGACTGGGAATCAGATGATGTAGAGTCTGCATTTATCGATTCCTTTTGTAT
>WAMJ01000049.1 GCA_015522385.1 Candidatus Heimdallarchaeota archaeon | reverse complement strand
AAGTGCTCTTGTCCTGCATAATCCCACACCTGTAGTCTGAGATTCTCATCTATTAATTTGCGTACAACGTGGAAGTCCACCCCTATGGTCCGCTTTATCTCATCAAAATTGTTGGAACCAGCAAGTTTTACCATGAGCGTGGTTTTCCCCGATCCGGGCGTGCCAAGAATGACGACCTTATGCAACCCGTTTACGCTTGAAGTTTCACTCATCTATAGAACAAGTGGTGAACTATCTATAAAAATCTCGCGAGTTGCCACGGAAGAATATGAAAATTTCCTCTTTATATGACAGAGATAAAGAGACAAGTTCAATAAATTCAGGGTACACAAGGTACTAAAGTGAAGAGGATAAAACTCATAGGGGTGGGGGGGACAATCGTTAGCAGACAATCAGAAAATGGTTTCGTCCCTGACATGACTCCGAAGGAACTGATCTCGATGATCCCGGAGCTTGAAGGTTACTGTGAAATAATTTTTGAGGAAGTTATGAATACCGACAGCTCTAACCTTCAACCAGAAGACTGGGGTTTTATACTGCCAGTGATTGTCAACGCTCTGAATGACAAGGAGGTTGATGGAATTGTTGTTATCCACGGAACTGACACCATGACCTTCACTGCTAGTACAACAGCTATATTCGTTAGAAACATTAACAAACCAATAGTTTTTACCGGGAGTCAGATCCCATGGGAGGTCTTCGGATCTGATGCGCGTCGAAATATTATTGATGCTTTTAGGATAGCTACAGAGACTGATATCATCGAGCCTGTTATCGTCTTCAACAGCAGGGTGTATCGGGCGACACGAACTGTGAAACTGAGGGAGTATGACCTCTCTGCGTTCGAGTCGGTGGACAACTTCCCTGTCGCGGAGATATCGAGGACAATTGACATTGTAGACCCATTCGTCAAACTCCGATCTGAGTGGACGGAGAATGCGTATGTGGACGGTGAGATCTCTGCTAGTGTAGCCCTACTACGGGTATTTCCAGGGATGGATCCTATGATTTTCGAGCATATCGTGAAGGGAGGGTACAAAGGGATCATTGTGGAAGGATACGGAGCTGGTAATCTTCCAATTAAGGAGAGAAGTCTTTTGGATAAGATCAAGTCAATTGTGGATCGTGGGATACCCGTGGTCATTACAACCCAGTGTGTTTTTGGTCGAACTGAGGCTCTTTATGAGACAAACAATATCTTTGTCCAGAATGGGGCAATTAACGGAAAGGACATGATCTCTGAAACAGCTCTTATCAAGCTGATCTGGGCTCTGGGGAAAGGTCAAACCCTTGGAGAAATAAAGGAGAAGATGTACACCAATCTAGCTGGCGAGATTAAGGAGTTTATTAACTAATCTTTTGAGTGTACTCAACTAGGAGTCTGGTTTGTGATCGCAAGGAAAGACAGGAGTATATGGCCTGGAGAGGTAGGGCTTGAGAAGGCACTTGGCACGTTACGGGCATTCTTCCAATTCAACAAACGGATCCCAAGAACACGAGACCTTCCAAGCATATATTCAGCTCTTAAGCGTGGGACTTGGAGATCTAATGGAGTGATGAAATGGGAAGATCTTCTCAGAATGGCAGATTTTCCTATCCAAAAGCGTGGAAGATCCATAAAGGTTCGGTGGGAGGGTGAGAAGGGTCTGAATTTTGCACGTGACATTGCCGTAAATTACTACAATGAACACAACCGCAGTCCTCGAACAAAAGATTTAGGAGGGATATACTCTGCGATTTATGCAAAGTACTGGGTGTCGTATGGAATACGAACATGGAATGAGTTTTTAGATTTTTGTGGCTTACCTCAAAACAGGGGAAATAAATGGCATGGTGCTTCAGGGCTAAATTTGGCGATTCAGACATTTAAGGATTTCAAGAGGCGAAATAATCGTGTCCCAACAATTCTAGATCTCAAAGCGATCTTCAGCAAGATAAATGAGGGGATATGGGCACAGTATGACATATTCACCTGGAATGATTTTGTCAATAACTCGGAGGATGGTTCTCACTTTGTCGAAACCGATACTTCCCTCAAACTTCACATCTCAGAGCTTGATTTTAAAGAGGTTCTCAGAGAAACAAAAGCTAAAAAGCGGTGTAGCCCATGAATATTCAGTGAATGACAGAGACCGATTCTCTGGTATAGTGCTGAAACTGAAGCGAGAGGACAACCCAATCCAGCTCTATCCTCACTTCATCCACAATAGGCTTTTCAAGATGGAAATTTCCTATGCGGATCACCTTGACTTATCGATCCTCGATTCTTTTGAAGAGTTGCAGTCCTTGAAGATTACTAGTTGCTATATGAAATCAGTTGACTTCAGCAGGATGTCTTCTATTCACAAATTGAGAAGCATCGAGATTTCCGATTGCCCGAATCTCAATCATATTGAATTCGGGAAACAGATCAATCCACAAAATCTTACCTCTCTCCGTATCAGTAGGACTGGGGTGAAGAGACTAGATCTGGGCTTCCTTGTGCATGCGAGAAACATGCGGGAGCTGTATCTCAAACAAGTCTCTAACATGGACTATATCGAGAATGGGTACTCGCGGTACTCCTGGTGGTACAAGCGAAGGTATTACCAAGACTGTGAGGATGAGGGGCTTGACCGTTATGAGCTTGAGGTAGCTCACTACCCATCAGGGCTCAAGGCTCTTGACCTTTCCTTCTTGGATCAGCTACCAAATCTGAGGATTCTTGATGTTTCGTACAACGAGGGAACTACCATCAACTTCCAACGAATCCCTCCTCCTCTTTTGGAGTACGTCGATCTCTCGGTAAACTCCATCCCTCTTCTAGAATTATCATGGTTTATTACCCGGAACCTTCGCACAATATTGCTGGAGAGGACAGGTATTTCCTCAATAGATCTAAGGCGAATCAGCCAGTCAAAGTTTATCCGGGAAATCAACCTCAGGCAAAATAAATTGGAAGAGATCGACCTTTCTCCCCTCTCAGAGGTCAGGGCTCTCCAGTCTCTTAATCTCTCACGGAACAGGCTCAAAAAGCTTGACCTCTCCCCCCTCTCTGGAATGAAGGGGTTGAAGTATGTAATACTTGAGTCGAATGATCTCCAGAAAATCGATCTCTCACCCCTTTCTAACCTTCCCATTACGCATCTCTTTATCGGGGACAACAAGCTGGAAGACATTGATCTTTCTCCCCTTCAGACATTGCCGTCCCTTCAAGTTCTGCGGTTGACGAGAAACTGCCTAAGGATGATTGACCTGTCACCGCTCTCCTCATGTAGATTTCTCAAGAAGCTCCAGCTTGCAAGGAATAGACTGGAGAGCCTTTCCCTCGAGCCCCTGCGTGGTTTCAATCACCTAAACGAGTTAAACCTCGACAGAAATCCCTTCCGAGAGGTCAATATGGATGCTTTGCGGGATATCCCCCAGATCGACTTCATAGATATCACGTACGTAAGCGAGAAAAGCTCAATCGACATTACTCCTATTCTAAAGCAACACCACAGGTCGTGGATAAACGTGGGTGAAGAAGAGAGATTCGAGGTCGATGTCAAGGAGATAGCTGATGTGAACCTTGAGGGAAGTCCCCTTGTGGATCACCCTTCGGTGTTGGATGCCATCGATTTCGAAGAGAACGCCAAGGAGCTTCTTGGTGCAAAGACCCCTTCTTTTGCGATCAAAGCGGTAGAAAACCACGATGACGTCATTGACCTCTTGACACAGAGGATGCTAGAGGAGCGTTCAGATGTCTCCAGAGCGATCCAAGATAGGATCCGTAAGATGAGAAAAGATCGTAAACCTAGGTCGTGAAACTGATCCCTAAACTTCGTACGAGCTCTTTGTACCTATTGCGTATGGTGACCTCTGTCACAGTTGCCGTTTCTGCAATCTCCCTCTGAGTGCGCTGGTCGCCCTCAAGGATACCCGCGAGGTAGATGGCAGCTGCGGCAAGTCCGACAGGATCCTTCCCAATGGTAATTCGCTCAGCCTTTGCCTTGTCCACAATCTCTCGTGCCTGTTTAACCACACGACCCCCGAGATTCAACTCTGCCCCAAACCTCACGACATAACTTGTCGGGTCAGTCAGGGGGATCTTCAGGCTTAGCTCGTTGATCAGAAGTCTGTAGCACCTGCCGATGTCCTTCTTCGACGTCCGAGAATATTTCGCAAACTCGTCCAAGGGTCTCGGAACCCTCCTCTGCCTAGCAGCTGCATAGGTGGCAGCAGCGATCATCGCTTCAATCGACCTCCCTCTGATAAGCCGTTGCTGCAGGGCCTTCCTGTAGATCACGCTAGCGGTCTCTTTCACGCTTTGTGGCAGGCCGAGTTGGCTACCAATTCGGTCGAGCTCCCTCATAGCCTGAGTGAGGTTTCTGTCACTTGCGCTATTCACCCGGGTCCGTGTCTGCCACTTCCGCAGTCGGTAAATCTGGGATCGCTGTCTTGGATTAAGTTTCCTTCCATAAGCGTCCCTATCCTCGATTCCGATCTGGGTACTCAGTCCTTTGTCATGCCGGGTGTAGGTCGTCTGTGCACCTACTCTTGCTCGTTTATTCCGCTCTTCGGCACTGTATGCCCTCCATTCAGGGCTGTCGTCAATCATTGCATCCTCGATCACCGCACCGCAGTTCTTACAGATCACCTCTCCACGATGGAAGTCGTGAATGATGTCTGTTGATCCACAATCAGGACACTTGTCCTCCGAGTCTTGTTTGATATTTTTTCTTGAAGCCATCGATATCACCACAGGAGATAGAGATAATAAAGCGTAAGTAGTTTTTCACACCCACCTAAACCATTTAATCTCCACAATACTTAAAAGATGATTGATAGTATAAAAATATATTGGTTATGGTGGAAAAAACAAATCTCCAGTATACCCCCTCTTCCCCTACTCCACTACCTCGATTTCAGTGCTCCCCTCGTTAATTGTAATCCGGAGGCGGTCACCTGTCTTGATGGAGGTGATGGGGTCTATGTCCAACTTGTACACAAGAGGGATTCCTGCCATACTACACCCTGAAATCGTGCCCTGGTCGGACTCACGGTTGATGACTGCAAGAGGTGCGTTTCCCTCCTTCTTTAGATTGATGAGGACGTATGGTCCTACCGTACTGCCTACCCCTTTTGGGAACACGAAGATCTTGTCTTTGATCTCAACATCTTGGAGTTCATGCCCTCTCTCAACGACTTTCCCGGATCTTGGATCTACGAACCCCAGCAGTGTGATGGGCTCAGAGGTGACGACAGCATCTCCCTCAATGACCTGATTCTTTACGGAACGGAGGGATTTTCCTCTCAGGATCGTCACTCGAAGATCTCCTCCACGATTCTCCTCACAGGGAGTATATAGGTCGGCAGGTTGTTCAGGCTGGGGGCTGAAATGTAGTGCTGCGCCTTTATTGAGTTCGTCAAGACTGACGAGAACCTACTCTTATCGTACGGTGTTACCTCGGGGCAGGTGTCCACAAGGATTTTCATACCACGATCCACAAGGTCGGAGAACACGCTTGAACTCTGTGCAAGGGCCCGTTGAGCACGGTTCGTGAAGAGCCAGAACTCCTTCCCTTCCTTCACATGCCGGCCCTCTGTTAGCTCGTGGATCTCAAGGATCTCTTCGTAACTGGCATTCGGGCACCCTATGACTGCGATAATGCTCTCCGAGGGTGGTTTAAGCTCCTCGTACATATCGGACACCATACCATCGGTCACTGTTATCTCATCGTGGAAATCAGATGGCTTGAGGTTCGAGTACACCTCGACCTCTGGGGTTATCCCATCTATGTGGAAGAGGTGAGTGCCGAATGAGGCAAGGGCTGCTCCCAGACCCTTAAGTTCGAAGGGACGTGGGTTGCTTATCCCACTGAATAATGGGATGGCACCGAAGGGGAATGGGAGTTTGTTGAATGCCTTTCCCACAATTTCACCCACTATGGAGTAGTCTGCATATTCATCCAATGATGCATCGATATTCACCAGTACGTTTGGTACGCGGTTTTCTGTCAGATGGAACCCGTAGTTGATGGTCTTCCCCGTTATTGCTGCAGAGAGCACGGTCAAAGAGTCCTCCTTGTTTGTCCTTGCCCCGAAGAAGCTATTCGCGAAGGTAATAGCAGATGACTCTGCCCACGCCACATGCTGCCCCTTCGATAAAATATGGCCGAAGTCATAGGGTGTACAACTGCAGGTTGTTGATACTCCCAATTCCTCAAAGTTCCGAAGAATATGCAGTTGCTTGGTGGCAAATTCGAGATCGATAAAATGGCTCTCCCAGTTGTCACGATCCATTCCACTCGGATTGAGAGTACTGAATACCTTCGTTTTTGCTCCCTTTTCCACGAAGAAATCGAGGATGTCTATCAGCCCATCTCCGCCAGTCAAGTAACTGACTCCAGAGATGTGTGCGGAGTCAATGGGTATTAACCGATCTGCTTCATAGAACTCCCCGACATCCACAAGGAGACCCATTGCTGTCTGGACACCCTCTCCGAATACTCCTTCTAGAGCTTGCGTCTCTTCCTTAGTTAGGTACACAAAGGTATGACCTTGAGAAACTATAAAATAGTTGCCAATTGTTTGTTCAAAAACGAAGGGAGTATCCCATGGTTCTCTGTGAACAGTAGATATTGACTCGGAATAATAATCTTTACTAAATAATATTCAAATAGGTTAAATCAGTATTGTCTCTTTCTATCCGCCTCTTGCAAGGGGGAGGCAGATGGTCAGGCCGTCATACTCAAAGCAGTAATACAGGCCACCAGCAGAAGCCCCTGCAAGAAGCCCTGTGACGACCATGGGTAGTGAGACAAGCAGTAGTTTTTTGATCAGCATTAGTTTTGTGTTCATGATGTATCACCCTCATAAGAGGTAAGAGGTACTTCAGAAAGTGTTATTTAAACTCCTGAAGGATCGAGTGTGAGTTGGTAAATTAATAGAGTCGAACAGTTAATGGTATAAATACGAATGAATCAGTTGGATTAGGATGACAGAAAGATTCTATACCGAGGAGACGACTTTCCTCGGCATACCCGGGCCCGTCGAGGTCCATCCAAGGGTCATGCAGGCTATGAACAAGCACCTCTACGGACACAGGACGGATCATTTCAGGGAGATAATCTCCGAGTGTGGGGAGCTCTTCAAGCCGACTATCCAAACTGCTCAAGAGGTGTACTTCCTCGCGGGCTCGGGATCCTTGGGACTACACGCGGGGATCTCAAACCTTGTAGATCGTAGCGACACCGTCCTCAACCTCTCCTCTGGAAAGTTCGGGGAGAGGGTGATAGAGATTACCAAGAGGTTCACGGACAGGCAGGTATCGCTCACCAAGGAGTACGGACAAGCGATCAAACCTGAGGACGTCAAGGTCGCTCTAGAGGACAATCCTGAGACCACACTCGTCACGATGACACACAACGAGACCTCCACCTCGGTCCTCAACCCTCTGCCGGAGATCTCGCGTATTGTTCACGACCACGGTGCCCTCCTGATGGCCGACTGCATCACCTCGGCAGGAGGTGACGAGGTAAGGATGGACGAGTGGGGTATTGACTTCTTCGTCTCCGGGAGCCAGAAGTGCTACGGAGTGCCTGCAGGTCTCGCGTTCGTCTCATTCTCCGAGGCCGCCGCCCAGAAGATGGAGGGTGTCTCCCGCGACCAAGACTACTACGCCGACCTGCTGATGTTCAGGGAGAAGTACGGCAAGAACCACGACACTCCATTTACTCCTGCAGTAAGCTTGATTTACGGCCTGCGGGAGTCCCTGCGTATCATCGAGGAGGAGGGGATGGAGAACCGAATTGCCCGGCACAGGAAAATGGGCGAGCTGTACCGATCCGCGATGAGGGCGTTGGGAGTTGAGCTCCTTGCAGAGGAGGGCTACTACAGCAACACGGTCACGGCCTCACTGTTCCCCGATGGTGTGGATCCAAAGAGGTTCATGCAAGCTTGCCTCGACCTCGGGTTGCTGGCGGCCGGTGGGCAGGGATCCCTGAAGAACCGGATCTGGAGACTGGGGCACATGAACGTAGTCGGGCCGAGGGAGATCCTCAGCTTTGTTTCAGTGGTGGAGTACGCCCTGAGGAAAGCTGGGCATGAATTCGAGCCAGGAACTGGGGTGGGAGCCGTCCTCAAAGGACTCTAGGAGAGAGAAGATGAAGATCTGGATGGAGGCACTGACGGGCAAGCAAGCCCTGCTCTTCCATTTCCTCGGAGTTGAGCTGGAGAAACAGGGGCACGAACTGCTGTACACAGCTCGGAACTACGACTATGTCCTTGGGAACTTCGATCGGTTGGGAAGGACAGTTCACTCATTCGGGAAGTACGGGGGTGCCTCTCTGTACGACAAGCTGATCTCCAGTTCCGAACGAATCATCCAACTCGCCAGACTTGTAAGGGACGAGAAGCCAGATCTCCTCCTGTCGTTCTCCTCGCCAGATGCTGCTCGGGTGGCCTTTGGTCTAGGGATCAGGACGATCCTGATGAATGACACCCCGCACGCCACCGCTGCGGCCAGGCTCACGATGTCACTCTCCGAGGCACTGGTGCACCCCTCCTCGATCGACCCGAGCGTCTTTAAGGAGTTCGGGGCGAGGAGGTTCTTCCCGTTCGATGGAGTGGACGAGGTCCTGTGGACACGGAACTTCTCCCCGGACACGGCAGTTCTCGACCAGCTCGGGATACAGAAGGACAGGTACCTCGTCGTCAGGTGCGAGGAGAGCAAGGCCGCCTACTTCCAGGAGATGTACCCGGGAATCAAGCCGGGAAGCACTATAATCCCCGACATCCTCAACAGGCTGAGGGAGCAGTCCATCGCCCTGCCAATCGTCGCATTCCCCCGATACGAGGAGCAAGTTCATGCTCTGAGTGATCTGGAGGGGGTGATTGTCCCGGAGACCTCGGTGGACACCATGTCGCTGCTCTACTACTCAAGGGTAAGCATGACCGGTGGTGGGACGATGGGCAGGGAGGGGGCACTCCTCGGAACGCCGACGATCTATTCCTTCCCCAGAAAGCTGGAGGTCTCCTCATTCACCAGTGAGAAGGGCTTCCCCCTATACCACTGTCCTAACCACCTGGAGGTCACGGACTACATCGTCAGGCTACTCAGCGAGAGCAGGCTACCAGAGAGCCGACGCCTCGCGCTTTTGGAGTCAATGGAAACACCAATGGATGGAATTAAGAGGGCATTCGCAGAGATGGAGCTGAGATGACCGTGGACGAAACACTACTCTACTCGCTGGGGCTGCTCCTTGCACTTGCCCTTAGCTACTTCATCACACCGCTCGTCGCCAGATTCATGAGGTCACGGGGAAAAATCGGGATAGACATCCACAAACCCGAAAGACCAGAGGTCCCCGAGTCCGTAGGGCTCTCCATAGCAGTCACCACCATTGCCATGCTGCTGCTCGGAATTGCCCTGACCACCGACCTCGTCAGGGAACGGCTGCTCGTCATGATCCTGATCGTCGTCTCCGTCACCATAGTGGGACTGATCGACGACTTTCGACCACTGTCCGCCATCGCCAAACCGGGCATAATCATGGTCCTGTCAATCCCTATAGCCATCTTCCAGTACGCAGATCCATACCCCGCACTCCCGATAGTCGGAGAGGTCAGGATCACCATCATCTACTGGGTGATCGCCGTCATGGTCGTCTCCGTCACCAGCAACGCATCGAACATGATCGATGTGCTCAACGGGAGCATGAGCGGCTCGTTCATCATCATATCGGTAACAGCATTGGTCGCATCCTTCATCGTGCCTCTCAGCCCCGAGAGCGAGTTCGTCTCAAGGTACGGCTCCCTCGTACTGCTGGGAGCGCTCGGCGGTTTCTGGGTATTCAACCGCTACCCTGCAAAGGTCTTTGCAGGTGACACGGGAAGCCTTGTCACAGGGGCCATGGTCGGACTCATCGCCATCTACGGAGAACTGGAGTTCGTCCTCATCGTCGCAATGCTACCCCTGATCCTCAACAGCTTCTCCATCATCGGATCCATCGGAGGACTGAAGGAGAGGAGGGAGATGAAGGCAAGACCTGTGAGGGTTGAGGAGGGGATGATCCACGCCTCCAAGGATATGAGCGCCCCCATCACACTCGTTCGCCTCATCGTGGCCAACGGTGCCAAGAACGAGAAGGACATCGTGTCATCCATCCTAAAACTTGTAGCCTTCAGTTGCATCTTAGCGATAGTATCGGCAGTCATGATAAGGGGGTCTATGCCGTGAAAAAACTCCTCTCTCCCGATCCCATATACACCCTCTTAACCGTCATATGGCTCGTCCTGATCGGTCTGTGCGGAATCATTGCCCTACTCGTCGTACCGCTCGATCCACTGGCACCACTCGAGTACAGAATCGTCATCTCCGCACTCAAGGTCGTCGCCACAGGAATACTGGGATTCATATGGCTAACAACTTGGTACAAGCTCCTGCAGATCGTCCTTGTCTACCAGTTGAACTCGGACGAAACGGGTAGAGCACTGAGCTCCCGGGATTGAGTCAGCACTATTCGAGAGTCGGACGAGTCATCGTCAGTACCAATCTTCTATGGAAGTGGGTCAAGTGCAATACACTCTGGAGCGCGATAGTGGTTAAAATCTTCTATGGTGTAGAGGAGTTCAGAACGTATATCTGCACTTTCAAGGATTGAACAGGCATCGATACATCTGCAGCAAACTCCCAGAGATCGAACGAGGATCCCTCTAGCAGCTGACGCATATTATATCCAGAGTTGCAACACTGGAGACCATGAAAATGAAGATGTGCCTGAGTTGCAACCAACGTCACCGTCGAATAGAGGAGCCACCGCTCCACGACCGCATCTCAAACACATCTCTCAAGCCCTAGTGCGACCAGGCCTCTCGACGAATAATCCCGAATCGGGAGCGCGTACAAAATCCAAAATATTATACAATAGACCCAAATCCGAAATACACCAAGTCAGTTTTTATACCCAGAACTCTCTGGAACAATTATGGCAGAGTTACTCCTAATAATTACCGCTTGGATACACGTACTATTTGCTATCGCCGTAATAGGCGGTGGATTCTTCAACCTATATGTACTCGGACCACAGCTCAAACTACTCCAGCCTTCAGACGCCGCAAAGATCACAATGGCAGTCGGAAAGTCATTCATCGTACTCGTCTGGACCTCCATCGCAGGACTGTTCGTCACGGGAATCATCAGGTCTGCATACGTCGGATTCAGCAAGGCATTCGGATTCGGAGACTCGTACGGTATAACCATGAACATTAAACTCATCCTATTCGCAGTTATCATCATAAATGCATTTCTCATCACTAAGACCGCGAGGAAAATACAATCAACTCCACCACAAGAAAGACAACCACTAGGAAAGAAAATCAGAACACTCTCAACCGCAAACGCCGCCCTAGGAATAGCTATCGTCCTACTCGCCGTCATCCTCAGATACAACGGACTTTGAGTGCCAGTCCCGTATCCAATCCCCAAATAATCCCTCAATATATCAAATTCCAACAGATATAATCCTAAACACCCCTCTCATCTAGAATCACTCCTGAAGTCCACAAGATAGAAAATGTAGAACCTAGTGCCATTTATTTGCATGACTACATTCTAATTCTTAGCTCCATAATATTAAACAATATGCTTCTCGAAATCCCAACTATCCGGGTCTCCCGAGGGAGACCGGGTATACACCCTGCCATGAGGAAACAACTCGCAAACTTCGGGAAATTAGGACAAATTAAATAAAGGTCACCCCCAGAGAAGAACTGTGGCTTTGTCAGCCATGAGCCAGTAACTCAGCTTGGAAGAGTGGTAGCCTCCTAAGCTACAAGCCGAGGGTTCAAATCCCTTCTGGCTCGTCTACACGGTGTCCCTGGAGTATTTACTGCACAGGGGTTATATTTTCACACTATGGTTGAGGTCATATGGAGGTTCACAAGTTCGGAGGCAGTGCATTTCGAGACCGTGAGACGTTTTCCCGCGTGGTCGATCTCATAGGTTCCCGTTCTTCGGATGGTTCTCTGGTGGTTATGGTTTCAGCTGCGTATGGTGTCACCTCGTACTTGCTTGAGTCTCTTCATTCCCGTGTTTCTGCTGATTCGATTGTCTTGCACCTTCGTGGTATTTACGATGGGTTTTATTCTGCGGACATTGGGTCGTTGTTGGCTGAGCTCACAGATTTGATCGTGGTGTACTACGATGGTTTATTGGAGGTTCAGGATCGGATTCTGTCTTACGGTGAGCGTCTGATGGCAGTTGTTCTTGGATCTTGTCTTGGTGCTGATGTTATTTTTGCGGAGTCCTTTCTGGTGACTGACGGTGTTTATGGTTCAGCTCGTGTTGATCACGCATCCACCCGTGCTCTTGTGTCGTCTCTTTCCTTTGGTGATCTGACGGTTGTTCCTGGGTACTATGGTGCTCGTGGTGGTGACGTCACGCTTCTTGGTCGTTCAGGTACTGACTACGCTGCTACGTCGTTGGCTTTTGCATTGGGTCTTGGTGAGGTCACGATCTGGAAGGATGTTGGAGGTTTTATGACTGCTGATCCTCATGTTGTTGAGGGTGCTCGTCCTCTGTTTCATCTTCGTTATGATCAGGCTGAGATGCTGTCATTTTTTGGGGCGAGGGTTCTTCATCCGTTGACCATTGATGCAGCCCGTCGTGGTGATCTGCGGATCCGTGTTCGTGAGCTTGGGAGCGATCACGTGACTGATATATCTGGTGGTGGTGATCGTTCGGTGTGCTTGAGTTTCATCCGTGGTGTTGGAGTTTCTGATATTTTCTCGCTGTCGTCTGTGTTGCTGTTTTCACTGTCATCGGATTCTCTTTCTTTGGTTTCTGAGGGTGATCTGTCATTGATTTACATCTCGGGTGCTGTTCCGGAGCTCGGTTCCCTTGTTGGGGTTGAGTATGCTGTGACTGTGGGTGATGGTGTGGTTCTTCTGGTTTCTGAGTTGGAATATACTATTAATCGGCTTCATGACCTGTTCTACAGCTGATTCACTGTGAGTGGTTGGTGTGTTGGCCGTAGCATCCATTTTCTGAATGTCCTTCATCTGTTTGGGTTTGTAGCTGATTTGTCTCTAGTTCCATCTGGCTCTGCTTTGGTATGTACCCTTCTAGTTGTTCTGTTTTATTCAGGTTCTTCTGGTTCTTTGGTTATTTTGCTTGGCTGGGTTCTTCGGTTACCTTATCTGTTTCTTGAGACTATGTATTTACTGGCCGTTTGATCTTCTCTGTAGTAGGTGGTCGTGTACACTACCACAAACCAATGTATTAAATTGTGAGGTGATGTGATTTGTCTGTGCTTACATTGGAAGAACATGCGGTATTGATCATGGGGTTGATTTTCGTCTTCGCCTACGTTGCCAACCTCGTGCTGAAATACATTAGAGTACCGAATGTTGTCTCTTTTCTTCTTGCAGGTTTTGTTCTGTCGAATTTCATATTTCCTGAGATGGTGCAGGAGGTTGAGCTGTGGTTCGACTACTCTGAGTCGGTGGCCTTGGGTCTTATCGGTTTTGCAATTGGTACTGAGCTAAATTTCCGTGAGATCGTGGGGCAGTCTAGGCGCATTGCATTTCTTCTGGTCTCAGAGGCTGGTGGTGCGTTTGTTTTAGTTTACTTCGGTGTCCTGCTGTTTTCGGGTGATCCTGTGTTTGCTCTGATCCTCGGTGGGATCGCTACTGCTACCGCTCCTGCAGCGACTGTGGAGGTCATCCGTAAGACTCGTGCAGAGGGTGAGATGACGACTATCCTGCAGTGGCTTCTGGCCTTCGATGACCTGTTTGCTATCTTCATCGTGGAGGCCATTCTTGCGTACCTGAAGGTGATTGTTCGTGGTGATTTCTCTGTGGGTGAGTACTTTGTCTCTCTTGGGAAGGAGATGGGGTTGGCGATCGTGATTGGTTTGTCGTTCGGGATTGTCTTGGACTACATAGTTGAGAAGGTTCTCAAGGATCAGTTGGAGATGATGGAGTTCACCCTCGCGGTGATCATCTTCACCATTGGTCTGGCATCCTATCTTGGAACTTCTGAGATCATCACGACCATGTCAATTGGAATGGTGGTGACGAACCGTGGTGGTGATAATTATTCCGAGGCCAAGGATCTGCTCGAGGTGATCATTGCGCCGATCATTGCCATATTTTTCGTCTTGGTCGGTGCACGTATTGGCGTCTCTACCCTCGTTGCTTTCCCTCTGATTTCTATTGTCTACCTCTTCTCACGGTCGGTTGGGAAGTACAGCGGTCTCTACGCTGGTAGCACGGTTCTGGGGATGAGAAAACCTATTCGGAACAACCTCGGACTGGGTCTGATGGCACAGGGTGGTGTCGCTCTTGGAATGGCATCAGAGGTGGAGGAGATTTTGGGGAACTCATCCAGCGAAAATTATGCTCGGATAGGGCACCTTGTGGCCACCGCTGTCGTCATCTCCACTGTCTTTTCCGAGATACTGGGGGCTGTTGGAACCCAGCTTGGACTGCAGCGTGTGGGTGAGGTGAACAAGGCTTCTCCCTCGGTCTCAACTCGTCAGACCCACCTCCACGATTGAGTATACTTGCTGATTTATCCTCGGGAGATTGGGGCTAGTTCTTGGACTGTTTCCTGATATACTGCTCCTATCTGTTAATTCACGGATTCATGCCTTGTGTCTATAGTGCTCGTATGCTCACACTGGTTGAGTGTGCGGCGCGCTGATTTCGATCTCTTTATGTACTGATGCACATATATACTCTCAATGAAAGATAAGCAGATAGTCTTCCCCTCAGATTTCATCGCTGTTGAGGAGGAGTTATTACAGGGTGAGGGTACCTATGTCGACGAGGAGCATAATATCCGAGCGTCAAACATTGGGGAGGTCTTCACGGATCGGCAGAAGTACCGTGCGAAGGTCTTCATCAAGACGAAGCGCGTGAATATTCCCAAGGTGGGTAACTACGTCATCGGCACGGTGGAGCGTGTCCAGAAGTACAATCTACTGATTAAGGTCTTCTACATCAACGGCAGGGAGGTACATCCCCCGTACTCGGCAATCATGCATATCACCAAGGCTTCGAACGAGTACGTGGAGAGCTACGATGAGGCGTACGCTGCTGGTGACATCATCAAGGCGAAGGTCATAGACGCCCACTCTATACCCATCCAGTTGGAGACGAAGGACAGGGAGCTTGGGGTGGTCTTCTCGTGGTGCTCGCGGTGTGGGGAGCCTGCTCAGAAATCGGGGAAGAACCGGTTGCAATGTCCTGAATGTGGTCTGAAGATGAGCCGCAAGACGAGCATAACCTACAGCAAGGAGAAGGTCAATCTCAATTAGGTACTCTTTGAGTGAATCTTTGTGTCTGAATAAATCGGCGTATCATATGGATTCGGGTCTCATTTATAGATTAGTATCCAGTTTTCCTGTTTCTCAACAATGTCCTAGCGAGCGATTCTAAAAGAACTCTGCTATCTCTATTTGTCCTCAAAGGTTATGGTTCCTCCCTCGAAGAACAGATCGGTGAACTCGGGTTCGTCGAGGTCGATCTCCTTGGGTGAGAAGTTCTGGCGGGTGTACTCAAGCAGCTCATCAATAGGTTTGAGGAGGATGTATCGCCTGTTTCTTCCGTCCTCGCCAATGAACTTGTGTTCCAGCCCGAAGTCGATGATCTGGGACTCGGAGACTGGGAAGTCTAGGAGAACGAGGGTGACATACTTCCGGACGTCCTTATTCATGCTTATACCTCTTCCCTGCATCATGAGGAACAGCTGATTGTTCGTCTCCACAACAGTGTTCAATGGGGCATTGGTAACGAGCTCCTTCTCCTCTACTGTGGCGTCGTATCCTTTTTGCCTCAGACCCTTGGCGAGGAATTCCTTCGAAAGTGCGCCCTTGACCATCTTGGACAGGACATAATTGCCTACCTGGCGATTACCCGTCTCATCGGGGCTGTACAGTCTCGACACCTCGATGGCTAGCTTCCTCAGGTCATCGTAGGCCTGCTGTACCTGTTCTTTCTCACCTCTCATCTCTATTGTGTAGTCGTTCACAGTCGCACTGATAGTGTAGTCGAGGTTGGGCATGTACCTCTCACAGATCATGATGAAGAGCTTGTTCTCCCTGTTCGATCTGAACTTGATGGTGAGGCTTTTGTTCTTTCTTGCCACAGGTAATCCGCGCATCCCCTGAATTTTAACATCGTGGTAGGAACTTTCACTTAAACACGTGTCTCTCCAGCCCTAAATACTAGGTGGACAGATATAAAATAGTGCAGATAAGCGGTCTAGAGTTAGAGCAGGTATTTCCCGGTGGGCTATGGGATCTCGGGTTCCTTCCCACGAAGCGACATAGCCATGTGGTGTTCTCGGGGAGGGTCACACACAGATCAATAGGTGTCGCCATCCAAGAGGATGCACAGCTGATCCTCAGCATCGAGCACATGGGTGATGTCAGGACGTACAGTGAGCTTTACGAACCCCTGTTTAAACACGGGATCAGAGTGTACTCTCTAGGGAAGGAGTGGACGGAAAGCAAGCTTGCACGAAATTTTTTGGCTAGGATACTCGGGATGGAGGATCGTCTCACGCACTCGAACGGGCATGGAGTCAGGTTCGCCACATCCCACGGAACCTCCCTCCCTGCAATCCTGTCACGTATTGGTCGGGGGGGATGCTTCTGGTTTTCTGATCCTTCGCAATTCGAGCAGGTGGTGATCCACTCGGTGGGGATGGGGAGAATGGACGCGGATATTGTTCTGTCCACCACTCTCCACCATGATCTGCTCGACTCTGCGTTGAAACTCCGGAAGCACTTTGGGTGGATACAGTGGAAAACGGTACTGAATGAGCTGAGCAGGGAGCTGATGCGTCATTTAAACACTGTCTACCGTGTCAAGACATCTTTAGTAATGGAAAAAAGTAAAAGAGCTCTAACAATTGAATAGTTTACTTGTCGAGGTCACCGACGCAGAGGTCCACGGTTCCCATGACTGCTGGAACATCAGCAAGCTTTCCTCCTTTGATCAACGGTGGAATCGTCTGGAGGTTGTTAAATGTGGGGCTTCTGATCCGTACTCTATACGGTGAGTTGCTACCGTCACTCTGAAGGTGATATCCGAGCTCTCCACGTGCACACTCGATCCTCCGGTAGACCTCTGTGATCTCCTTAGGTGGACGTCTTGGAATCTTCTCCAGCTTATAGGGATCGCTCGGTTTCATCTCGTTGTACTTGTCAAGGGCCTGAAGAACTATGGCCATGGACTCCTCCATCTCATCCAGTCTTACCCTGTAGCGGGCGTAACTGTCCCCCTCTGTACGGGTGATGGTCTTGAAATTGAGCTGGTCATACCCGAAGTAGGGGTCTACTTTTCTGATGTCGTAGTCAACTCCCGATGCCCTCAGCATGGGTCCTGACACTCCCATGGATAGTGCCTTCTCCCTGCTCAGAACTCCGATGCCCTCTGATCTTATCCTGAAGATCTGGGCCTCCTCCAGCATGTCCTTGAACTCACCTTGGAGCTGGTCAAATTGGTCGAATGAATCCTCGATCTTCTTGTCTATGTCCAGTGGAAGATCGTGTGCCACTCCACCAATCCTTGCAAAGTTGTATGTCATCCTCGCACCGGTGATCGTCTCGAGCAGTCCAAGCATGTGCTCCCTCGCAGTCATCGGGTAAATGAGCATAGTGAGGGCTCCAAGATCAACACTGAACGCTGCAAGCCACAGGCAGTGCGATGCAATCCTCTGGATCTCGGTTGTGATGATCTTTATCCAGTTGGCCTTCTCCGGTGACTGTACTCCCATGATCCCCTCGATTGCGTGGGCGTACCCAATGCTGTAGTTGTGCGACTCCACATAGCAGAGTCTGTCTGTGATTGGAATGCCCTGCTCGTATGTCCTGTTCGCGAGGAGTTTCTCATATGATCGGTGGAGATAGCCAATTTGGCAGTCAGAATTCTCTATGGTTTCGCCGTCTATTGTCAGTCTAAGAGACCATAGTCCGTGCATAGACGGGTGCTGTGGCCCCATGAAGAGGCTCATCTCGGTTTTGTCAGACATTTAGTTCATCCTCCGGCTTGTAGTACTTCGGTCTCTTGTAGACGTAATCCTCACGGAGTGGGTGCCCCTCCCAGTTGTCGGGGAGGTAGATCCTCCTGAGGTCTTTGTGGCCCGTGAAGTTGATGCCCAAGAGGTCGAATGCCTCTCTCTCGTGCCACCCGAATCCCTCCCATAGGTCGCTAAGCGTTGGGAACTCAGGACTGTCCCGATCCCCCTCGCTTCGTATGACGATAAGAAGGTTTGACTCTGGATGACCCACATACCAAGACATCTCCATTTTCTCCTTCGTGTCCGTACCGTAGGCCATGTCGCCATAGGTAAAACCCAGTTCGTTCCGTACAAAGAGAGCTAGATCCCTGATCTTGTCCGATGGTATCCTCACGTAGATCCTACCCTCGAATTCAGTAGGTTCAAGGGTAAAAGCAGTTTTTATCTTCTCAATTACTTGATCTTTCATATCTATCACATCCACTTGAGGGCGTCTCTCTTCCACCAGTAACCAAAACCAATGAGGAATACGCTGAGAAAGCTCAGGGCGGCAAGCATTCCTGCAGCACCAAGATCCGTAACGACAACCAGTGCCCATGGGAACAAAAGTGCGGTGATGACATCAAACACAACAAACACCAGGGCAAAGACATAGTACTGGAAATTAAACCGAGTCTGTGCCTCACCGACTGGAACCTCCCCGCACTCATATGCGACGAAGGCACTGAGGTCCTGCACCGAATTCGTTCTTCCCTTCCTGATCCTATTCGGGGTGAAGAAACGCTGAATTAACCAAAATACTACGACCAATGTCCCACTTAGACCGAGTAGGGTGATGATCGAGTAGTACTGCTCTTGGATATAGGTCATTCAAACCTTTCCTCTCTGCTCTAGCTCTTAAATATTGGTTTAGAGAATTGAGCGAAATCTTAAATCCCTGAATTACGAGTTCGGAAATCCGAGATTTTCGCGACAATTCAGCGTTTGCTCATCACCACAGGAATAAAGATATTAGGAATCACTCAGGGGGTAATATGTGAGTACAATCGAAGAGTTCAAACTCTATCCTACAGGTCTCAATGCCTTGGATCAGAGACTTGGCTCAGAAATGAATGAGGTCAACGGAATACCCGGGGGTTCCCTGATCATTCTTCACTATCCCCCAACCTCAGATCTCGGCCCCTTGTTCGCGACCAAGATCATCCTGAACCTCATCGAGCAGAACCAAGGATCTAAGGGATTCTACATGCACTCCTCAAGACCGAGGCACATCCTTGAACAGCAATTCAAAGCCTACAACTGGGATATTGGATCTCTTGCAAATTCTGGAGCTTGGAATTGGGTAGACATGTGGAAGATAACAGCTTCGCATGCAGCCGCTTCCTCGAAGATAGGGCAGATAGATATAAGGCGAAAGACGTATCTCAAGCAGGCATTTTCAAATATGCAAAGGCTGAAAGAGACCTCGGGGACTCAGTGCTTTTCCGTCGTCGACAATCTGCTGTGGTTGAAGGAGGAGGATATGGATCAGCGAGCATCAAAGGTACTTGAGTTCTTTAAGGAGATACTAGACTACGTCTTTGCGATAGGGGGTGTGCACTTCTTCCTCCTACCCAAGGGCATTCTCAACGAGATCGCAGAGAGGCTGATACTGAACTCTGCCACAGGTATCGTCGATTTCAAAACAGAGCTGGTTGGGAATGACATGAAGAATCATTTTAGTATTGCTAAGATGTCGGGAATAACTTTCAAATCCGAAATCCTCGAGATTACACCGTCGATGGATGGTGGATTCAGAATCGAGAGTACTGGAAAGGTGTAACTCTTCACCATCTACAATTCTTCAAAAGTGTTTAAATGTACTTGTTTCTTATTAGATTGTAACGATCTTGAACATGGAGGTATTCAGTGCTCTGATGTCCTCTCCGAGTTTCTCAAGCTTCTTTAGATCTGACTCATACTTCATACGAGGTAGCCTGTCGAAAATATCTTTCTCCATGATATCGGAGAGCTCGACACCAGCTGCAAAGAGTTCCTTCATCTTTTCGTAGACGTCAAAGATATTTCGCAGCATTATAGCCTGTTTCTTGGGGGAACAGAAACTGTCCACTTCGTGGAATGCGTTCTGCTGGAGGAAGTCCTCCTTTAGGATTCTTGCAGCTTCGAGTGTGATTCTCTCAGCGGGTGGGAGGGCGTCAGGCCCGACAAGCTGTACGATCTCCTGTAGCTCGTTGTCCTCCTGTAGAAGCCTGAAGGCTTTGTTCCTTAGATCCTCGAAATCTTCCGAGAAGTGCTCCCTGTAATAGTCCTTGAGGACATCCCAGTACAATGTGTAGCTGTCGAGGTAGGAGATTGCGGGGAAGTGCCTTTGCTCTGCCAGCTTCTTCGTCAGAGCCCAGAAGGCCTTGACGATACGTAGGGTATTCTGTGTAACTGGCTCTGAGAAGTCTCCACCCGGGGGTGAGACAGCACCTATGATAGAGACTGATCCGATGTTGTCGGCAGAGCCAATCAGTACGGCTCGCCCTCCTCTCTCGTAATAAGCTGCAATCTTTGATGCAAGATAAGCGGGATATCCTGCCTCTCCAGGCATCTCCTCCAGACGGCCCGATATCTCTCTCATGGCCTCTGCCCATCTTGAGGTCGAGTCCGCCATCATCGCGACATCATACCCCTGATCCCTGAAGTATTCGGCCATAGTGACCCCGGTATACACGGATGCTTCCCTTGCCGCTACGGGCATGTTGGATGTGTTTGCAATCATTGTGGTACGGGCCATCAGTTTCTCCCCCGATCGGGGATCGTCAAGCTCTGGGAAGACCTCAAGCACATCTGTCATCTCATTCCCTCTCTCGCCACATCCTACATAGACGACAATCTGGGCGTCAGAGTACTTTGCAAGTTGGTGCTGGCTTACGGTTTTTCCAGTTCCGAATGGACCGGGGATGGCCGCGACACCACCCTTCGCGATCGGGAAGAATGTATCGAAGATTCTCTGCCCTGTGACAAGTGGCTCGTCAGAGTTCAGCCTCTTCTTGATCGGTCGAGGTATCCTCACGGGCCACAGGTGGTAACCCTTTAGCTCGTGCCTATTCCCATCTTCATCCTCAAGAACTGCGAGGATCTTCTGGATATTGTATGCACCAGAATCAGCGGTCTCGACGATTTTACCCTTCAATCTTGGAGGTACTAAGATCTTGTGGAGGTATGACGGTGTCTCCTGTACAGTGGCGATTACGTCTCCTCCCAGAACCTCATCACCCACCTTCACGGTGATCTCGAAGTCCCATTCCTTTGTCATGTCAAGAGCAGGGGTCTCCACTCCTCTGTGAATGAATGCTCCAGTCTCTTCCTTGATTGCAGGAAGTGGTCGCTGAATACCATCGTAGATCTGTGACATGATCCCAGGACCGAGCATTACTGACAATGGCTCTCCAGTCCCGATAACAGGTTCACCGGGCCTGATACCATCGGTGACCTCATAGCATTGAATTGTAGCAATGTCATTCTCAACTTGGATGATCTCTCCAATGAGACCTTGCTTTCCAATTCTAGCTACATCGTACAATCGGGCTCCAAGCATGTCCTTCGCCTGAACGACTGGACCTGAAATCCTAATAATTGTGCCTTCTATCTGGTTTTCCATAGAAAATTCTCCAATTCTTCAAAGTTCCAATTGAGACATCCATTATATACTATATGGTAAAGTCAGTCGATAATACACAGGAAGACGACTAATCATTTTTATCCTGCATGAATATTCTGGATATGTGAAGAGATGTGCCATAAGTGAGTGTATCAATGATGCGATGGACACTGACTTCTGCAACGAGCACTCACTTGCTTTGGAGGCAATAGAGGAAAAATACCATGGGTGGAAGAAAGCCTATGGAGAAGACTTCTCATTTGAACAATACTTGACCTCATTGACTACTACTCCCAAGGTAGGGAAGAATATTCTTGATGTCGTCACCCTTCTCCTTAAGCAGTTGAGAGGAAGGCAATGAACTAACCCTTCGATTCCCCATCGATCTCCAATGCTAGATTTCAAAAGGAATAAAAAGGACGACGATTGAGTAGGATTGTATCCGTTTGGATAAGGGCAAGTAGATCAGCTCGGTAGATCGCTTCGCTTGCAAAGGCGAAAGTCCTCAAGAACCGAAGAGGCCCAGGGTTCAAATCCCTGCTTGTCCATTATATTGAGCTTCTAATATTTCAATCATTGAATAAGGTTAATCTATGAGGGGGAACACCCCCGTCTATTTGAATGAAGACAATTTAAGAGTTAACGTCTGCGTAGTTGTGTTTGGGGTCACGATTTGCAGGGTGGTACTTCTCAATATACTTTTCGTCAATACGTTTCAACTGTCTTTTTGGATTCGGGAAGATGGTCAGTAACTCCCATCCGAGGTCAAGTGTTGTGAAGATCGAACGATCTTCATGACTACCCTGCTGGATGAACCGATTCTCAAATTGGTTTGCGAACTCTAGATAGAGTTTGTCCTCATCAGAGAGAGACTCCTCACCGACGACAGCAACTAGATCCCTGAGCTCCCTACCCTTGGCATATGCTGCGTAGAGCTGAGACGAGAGTGCAGAGTGATCCTCTCTCGTTGCACCTTTTCCGATGGCCTCTTTCATCAGTCTTGAGAGTGAGGGGAGAGGATTGATTGGTGGGAAAATACCCTTCCTGTGAAGTGCCCTGTCAACGAAGATCTGTCCCTCTGTAATATATCCAGTCAGGTCGGGGATTGGATGTGTCAGGTCATCATTTGGCATCGTCAAAATTGGGATTTGCGTGATAGAACCACTGCTCCCATGAATCCTTCCTGCTCTCTCGTAAATCGTTGAGAGGTCAGAGTAGAGGTATCCCGGAAAACCTCTTCTACCTGGGACTTCCTCTCTGGCAGCTCCGATCTCGCGGAGTGCTTCTGCGTAACTTGTCAGGTCTGTAAGAATGACGAGGACGTGGTAGTTCTTCTCAAATGCGAGGTACTCTGCTACAGTGCAGGCAATCCTCGGAGTGACAATTCTCTCAATGGCAGGGTCATCCGCAAGATTGAGGAAGAGAACCACTCTCTCAAGAGCTCCAGTTCTCTCGAAGTCCTGCTGGAAGAACCTTGCTTCCTCGGAGGTGATACCCATGGCTGCAAAAACCACTGCAAAGTTTTCTCCTTCACCAAGAACTTTTGCTTGTCTTGCAATTTGGGCACCAATCTGGTTATGTGGTAACCCTGAGCCGGAGAATAGAGGTAGTTTCTGTCCCCTTACCAAAGTGAGGAGGGCGTCTATCGTGGATATACCTGTCTGGATAAATGCACGTGGGTACTCGCGAGCTGCTGGGTTGAGGGGATTACCTGCGATATCATGCATCTCCTCGGCGATGATATCTGGTCCACCATCAATTGGCTTACCCCTTCCACTGAACACTCTACCAAGCATCTCTTCGGACACCCCAATCTCGAGTGTTTTTCCAATGAATCTGACAGATGTTTCGTCTGTATCAAGACCGCTTGTCCCCTCAAAAACCTGAATAATTGCCATATCATTGGTGATTTCAAGGACTTGTCCCCTTCTCCTCTCTCCTGTGACAGTCTCTACTTCACATATCTCTGCAGCAGCGACTCCACCTTTTCCTTCGAGATCCACGAAAAGTAGAGGTCCCGATACTTCATTTACCGTTTTAAACGTTCTAAGGTCATTCTTCACTTCCATTGGTATCACGGTTCGATTTAAATTGACGATCGATTGATGTTATTAAAACTTACTGAAATTGTCTCTGAGATTCCGTCAGAACACATTAAAGTCCTTCTAATCTCGACAGTTTGTTGGATGTCTCCTTTGATAGGTCTATCTCGTTGTACCAACTAGCGTTCATCTCTTTGTTGTCATTCTTGTTTAGAACTATCCTGCCAGTAACCTCTAATTCTTTATGGAGAATTTGACCTTCGTACTTCCGGACAACTAGGTCATCCTCGTTAAGACGTTCGTTAAGCTCGTAGGCTTCTTGAGCCGTGACCCCGAGAAGCTTCTCCGCCTTGTCTCCAAAGAACTTTACAGCTATTGTGTCGTTGGAGTCGTCCATGGTGACACTAAGGATCATCCTCATCTTCCCCTCAACAGGGCCGTGAATAGGGCATACTTTATTTCCGTCTGCCTCCTCAACAAGTTTCTTCGAGCACTGGCTGCACGACTCATATATATAGTTCCCCAGGACCTTCACAACGAAACCTCTGATCTTAACAAGATCCTCTCCCGGAGTCACATGTGCTATCTCGGTAACTGTAAGCTGACTGGCATTGGGTCGATAGTCAGCTGCGGATGTTATCATCACATCTAGGTTAAAGTCTTCGCTGGGTCTGAGCACTGTATTCCGACCTACGGTAATATTCACTCCGTAGTTATCCCGTTTTGCTCTTCCGTAGTGGATCTCGTAAGCACTGCCCTCTGCTAATGATTCAAGTAGCTTTATGTCGTCGTCCCAAGCAGTTAGTCTCCCACTCTCTCCCGATTCATCAATAACATCGAGATTGAGGACATGAGCAGTGCTTCCATCTGCTCTATTGATTGACCTTTCATCATTTATCTGGTTGATCTTTACTTTCACGAATACCGGAGATACCTGACCTTGGATCTCTGAAAACCTCATGAATGGTACCTTGACCTTGTTAGTGACCTTTACATCCTCCTCCTCGTTAATCCTGATTTGGGTGAACTTCCCTGCATTCAACTCGATTTTCTTGCTATAATCATTATATTTTGGATAAAGTGAGGTGAGGTGGACTATATCTCCCTCCTTAATCCCCTTGATCATCTCTGTCGTTTGATCCCAAAATTTCACGATAACCAGTCCGGTATCATCCATGACCGATATGGACTGAAGTTTTCCCTTACCGTCCTTGAAAGTTTTCATGTCAAAAACTCTGGATACTTTACCAAGGATAGTTATACTTCGGATCTCTTCTGTAATCTCGTTTATTTTTAGGAATGTATCGAGAGAGGGCCCACCATTATCGGCCACCTCTATCGATTCTAACTCGGGATCTGCGAATGGTACAAACGAGGAGAATCTTTGGAATGTGAGTTCCATTTCCTCGTTGTTCCTCTTTGCTCGGAGATCTACAATTTTCAAGACATCTCCGACATTTATTTCCGACAATTGATCTACAGTTTCGTTCCAGAATGTTATCTTAATCGAACCGGTATTGTCCGCAACTGTTATCCCAGACACCCTTCCTGGTTGCCCATCTGATTTCCTTGTGAATTCACTCACCGCTCTTTTTCTTATCACTTTCCCGGCAATTGTTATCCCTTCCCCTTCTTGCGTAATATCCTTTATAGAGACAATGTTCCCCACGACGAGCTCAGGATAGTTGGTTGGGTCGATTCCTTTTGGATTAAGTTCGATTATCGATCTGCTACTTAAAGAGAGTTCAGTCTGCTCTTGATTATTCTGTCTGGGCTCTGCATCTTTTATCCGAATGATGTCGCCAATATTGATCTTTTGCTCCTCGATATTGAAGACCTTCTTTCCCCAGATCACACAAATTATAGATCCTGTTCTATCAACTATTTCAAGCCTTCTAACCTGATTCGGGCTCCCATCTTTTGATACAAAATGCTTGATGGGATAGATCCTCTTGACCCTTCCCACAACAATTACTGGTCCCATCCCAGGAACCAAGTCCTTAATCTCCAATGCCTGACTAGTGCTGACATTCTCGTTCTCTAGTTTTACTCCATAGTTCTCTGCAAGGAGGTATGCTGCCCCTTGGCGGTTCAAGAAACCTCCTAAAGATTCAATTGTTTTGTCAATCTCTTTATTCACTTCATCTGGCGAAAGATTTGTCTGTTCTGATATCTTCTTTATTACGTCCTCAACTGGTAGTTGCTCATTCATATGATCACTGCCTCGGGATGTTCATTCAAACTTCCCGGTAATGCAGACTCTGTACTTTAAGTATAAAAGCCTAGGTAAGACTCCGCACTTCAACTATTTCTTCTGATTCTCACTCTTTTCTATAGGTTCTGTATTTTAATTCCTTCTCCAAAGAGAATCTTGCAGGGTATACCTTTGTGGTCTTATGACCTTGTTTGCATATATCTTGAAGGCTGTATGATTTGCAGACCTTACAGTAATTTAGCGTTTTCATCTTTTCTCTTCTTTTGTTGTATAATCAAGCTTAGGATGTTCTGTTTTATACTCCTCAAGGATTTTGTTCACATCAACTGTGATCTCGTCCAGGTCTTCGTAGTATCTACCACTCATCCATAGTCTGTAGGTAGGTGCTCCGACGGTAAATAGCTCGAACTCGATATTCTCCCTCTTCTGAATACTTGTTTGTATCTTCATGAGAACCTCTCTGATCTCATCCACTCCATCTGACGAATATGACCTCAGACCAATTTTAATCTCTTTCTCAAAGGTGTTAATTTTAATCGAGGCCTTGGCCATCTCCTCAATTACATTTGCCATCTCCTCGGTAAAGAATTCCCTGATCTCCGCATCATCTTCGGTTGCGATGTACTCGAAACCGTGATAAAGAGAGCCAAACTCTTCGACAAGTACTGATTCTAGCTCCTTGAGAACCTCCTTCTCTTCTCGTCCTAGCTTCTCTGCAATGAGCCTTACTATAGCAAGCGCAGACATGTGCTGTTTATACTCTTGGACTTTCTCTTTCTTCTTTTGCGCGGACACTCTCTTGATGCTAATGTCAACTTGCCCTTTCCTTTTATCTGCTCTCAGAACCTTGCCCACAACCTGCTGATCCAACCTCACAAAGTTCCTAATGTTTCTGATCCAAGCAGCTGCAACTTCACTGATGTGGCAGTACCCTTCAAGGTTCCCATACTCAATCAATTTTATATATACTCCATGCTTCGTGATCTTACTGACCACTCCAATTACATGCTCATCTTTCGAAGGAAAGGCTTTGGCTTTAGTACTCATCTAGTACCGGTTATAAACGGAGAATTAAAAGGGAATCTTTTGAATCAATTGATTAACAACACACTAATATTGAGAAATATATCCTCAGTTATGGATGTGAATATAGTCCCTGCATGTGAAGAGGACATCCGTGAACTCCTCAAGATCAACCTAAGGGATTACTCGGATGATATATTGAGCTTCTCACCTATTGACCGATTTCCAGTTACACAATGGTGGGGCTCATATGAGTTTTTTCTATGGCATTTTAAAATCCTTAAAGAGGCAGGGGGTGGGATTCTCGTAGCGAAGGATAACCTAGGTAATGATGTAGGTGAGTTGGAGTACATTCCTGGTGACGATCATGCACACATTTATTGGTTATACGTAGCTCCAGAATTCAGAAAGCAAGGTATCGCCCAAAAGCTCCTACTGGCCTATCTACAGAGGGCAAATAATGACGTCTGGGTGGAGTCGGAGGACGAACGTTCAGACAAATTGTATCGAAAATATGGTCAAGTGGTTACCCACCTTAGGAACTTCGAGGTCCTGTTCAACGAGGGTGATGTACCTGAACCCACCGACTTGGATCCGGTGGAAGGAGATGACCTCTCAATTCTAAATGGGAAAAAGAGAATCATCGGCCAGTACAACCTCCCCCGTTTTGATCTATTGCAGCTTCAGAGGAGTATAGGTGAGGTAACCGAGCCTGTCGTCTGGGGCGAAACACTCCCTCCTGTGGTGCTTTCGTACCCAAATGGGATTTTTGTTTTACTTACACAATACATTCGAGTATATACTTCTGCTGATATCGATGATGATGATCTGAAGGAAGTAATTAAGGATTGTATGTTACGTGCATATCATCGGGATCTTATCGGGTTACACTTCCAGATTTATGATGTTCCATATTTAGTAAATCTCTTCAAAGACCTGAATATAGATGAGGTGGAAGAATCTAATGATCCTATCTACCTCTTTCCTAAATTGCCGCACCGTACAGATTTCCCAAGTAGAAACTGATTACAGCCCCTATTATTCCAATTAGTAGGTTTTCACCTCCCGAAACTATCCATATTTTCTTGGTCATAAATGTTTTCAGTGCACCGACAATGAATAGTGCTATCATACTAAGTATCGAGGCAATCACCAGACCTGTCCCTGCGTCACTTATGAAGAAAAATGGTAAGAATGCTGGCAAGGCCCCTGCAACAAATAACAGTGCTACTGTCCCCATTGCTTTCAGGGGAGACCTCCGTTCATCCTCCTTTATTCCAAATTCGAGTGCCAGCATAACTTGGAGTAGAGTCTGGTCATTGGAAGAAACTACCTTTACAACCTCTTCCAGAAGTGGCTGCTCAAATCCTAAATCACCAAACATCTCGTATAATTCATTCACCTCGTGTTCCCTGTGGTACTTGATGTGTTCTTTTTCTAAATCAATCTCTGCTTGGTAGACTTCCTCTTGGCTTTTTGTACTGATGTATTCTCCTGCCATCATAGATATGGCTCCAGCAATCGTGGCAGCAAGTGCTGAGATCGCGATCTGATTTGTGCTGAGTCCTGCTCCCACTATCCCTGCGACAAGAAGGTAAATTGAGACCAACCCGTCATTTACTCCAAGTATTATATCACGCATATAATGTTTAAGTGAGCTTTGATGTTCCTCAAATTCCGTCGTGATCATCTTTTCTTCCATACATCTCTTCAGATTGAAGCGGTAGATTAAACCTTCTCTTTGTACCTATCCTAAATTTCACATATCGATCTTAAAACCATGATATCATGTGAGTATGTTTTCTTTTTATGAAATGTAAAACTTCTTTTTATTGATAACCTAGTAATGTAGTAATCCAATGGTACTGCCCCTATTCTCTCCACATATTTTGGAAGAAAAGAACGATTTGCTTCTGATCCATCATGAATCGAGTATACTGTAGTTGCTAGTTCGATAGCTTTGTTGAGGAACTGTTTATCGCCAATCCCCTGCTGTATCCCAAAAGGAGGGTTCATAAGGCATGTGTCGAATTCCCCTGTGAAATCTAAAGCATTTTGAAGACAAACTGAACTACTGCTCATAAGACCAAACCTAGAGAGATTTTCCTTCAACAATTCCACAGCTTTGGGATCAACCTCTACAAACGTACATGTCCGTGCTCCGAGTAGTAGTGCAGAAATTCCAAGAATTCCAGGTCCAGAACACAGGTCTACAATATCCTTTCCTTCTATGTCACCATTGTTCATAGCTCTGAACACTATGTGGGTAGCTATATCAACGGTGGTTCCATATTGCTCAAACTTAAGGATCGGCTTTTGAAAATCTAAATACTCTCTGGATAGCAGAATAGCAAGTTGTTTTCTATTCATAATTCACACGGTTCCGTACTCCAATTCCATTATGGGGGTGTAATGTTTGTAAACTATTTGTAGCTGCTGTATCAAGACCTTAAAATTCATGGTCTGTATAGGGAGAGTCTCAATGTAGTTTAGCTCCTCAAAATACATATATCCTAGATATTTAAACAAGGGCCAACTTCGGATAACGATGTCGATGGTATGTCCCAGATCTATAT
>WAMJ01000048.1 GCA_015522385.1 Candidatus Heimdallarchaeota archaeon | reverse complement strand
GCATCTACTCAGGAAGGGAGATCAGGGAGGAAACACTCTCCATCGACCACTTCCTCCCATGGAGCTTCGTCGCCCACGACCTCGTCTGGAACACCATCCCCACACCTAGGGACGTCAACTCCTCGAAGAGCGACAACCTCCCCGACCTAGGAACCTACCTCCCGAGACTCGTCAACACCCACTACGAGGCCGTGAGAGTCGTCGCGGACAGCAGAGATGAACTCCTCGACGACCACATGCAGCTGACGAGGACTGTGTCCACCAGCGAGCTCCTGCGGATGAGTGAGAAGAGGTTCGGTGCGCGCATAGAGCTGACCATCCTCCCGCAGTACCGCATCGCCCGTCGTCTGGGATTCAGGGGAGGGTGGACGTACCGGTGACCCGATCTGCGATCCCCGGAATGGGTAACCGTGAGGACTCCTAGATATTCGCATGCATTCACTGGAGCGACCCCATGTAAAACTCCCCTTCCGAGAATCGGAACCCTATGACCCCTGCTATAATTATATCTGGGATATTTTCCGCTTATTTTTGCTCGCATAACAGTGTGCTTATCCAGTTGGATTACCCCCATATCATTCCCATTTATTCTATTCGATTAGGTGTTTTATACCATCAATTACTGTCCACGTTGAATTATTCGTGAATCCAGTAATTAATTAGCAAAATATAAAGTATAGGAATCACGACTAGAGGCGATTTCTTCGAAATCTGCAGTATTCTAGTGAAATTGTCCTACCATATTAACAAACGCGTTCTCATAATATGAGAAAATTGGCTTTGAGGTCATGTAGATAACTGATTCCCGATGTACGATAAAATACATACGGGCCGAAAAAAGTATTTTGTTAATACCATATGTACGAGTGATTGTCGTGTGAAAACATATTTAGAACATCTGTAATATGTTTTTGAAATATTCGCCTCGTCAGTGGTCATATCCATATTTACGATCACGCGAGCCAAACTTTTTATTGTCCGAATATCATACTTAATTCGTACCGGACTTCACCGACCCCCCGGGGAAGGAAGTCGGGAACGTTGGGAACCCCAGGATCATCTGATCCGAACGGAGGATCTCCCAATCCCCCAACATTAGGAGAGAAACAAAAACATGAGCGAAGAAGTAACAGGAAGACCCCTTGTCATCGACAACGGGACAGGACTGTCAAAGAACGGATTTGCTGGAGAGGATCAACCAAGATCCGTATTCCCCACGCTGATCGGATACCCCAAGTACCAGTCTATCATGACTGACGTAGACCACTATGTGCGAGAGTACTACATCGGTGACGAGGCACTAAACCTCAGAGGTGTGCTCAAACTCACATACCCAATCGAGCACGGGTCAGTAGATGACTGGACAGCTATGGAGAAGATCTGGAGCTTCACATTCTTCAACGACCTCAGGGTCAACCCAGCAGAGCACCCAGTACTCCTCACAGAGCCTCCACTCAACGCAAGGACAAACAGGGAGAAGATGGCTGAACTGATGTTCGAGACATTCAACGTACCCGCTATCTACATCTCAATGCAGGCAGTGCTCTCACTATACGCTTCAGGAAGAACAACCGGTATCGTCGTCGACTCAGGTGACGGTGTGACTCACGTCGTACCCGTATACGAGGGATTCGCAATCACACACGCAATCTCAAGGATCGACATCGGTGGACGTGATATCACTGACTACCTCAGAAGACTCCTCAGGCAGAGAGGATACTCACTGACATCCTCAGCAGAGAGGGAAATCGTCAGGGACATCAAGGAGAGACTGTGCTACGTCGCACTCGACCCACAGAAGGAACTACAGCTCGCAGACAAGGTCTCAGGAATGGAGAAGAGCTACGTCATGCCTGACGGTGACACCATAACTGTAGGACAGGAGAGGTTCATGGCACCAGAACTGTTCTTCAACCCAGGAGCAATGGGATCAGAGGACAACTCAATCCACGAACTGATCGCCTCGGCAATCAGCGACTGTGACGTCGACATCAGACCTCACCTCTACAGCAACATCGTACTCTCAGGAGGATCAACAATGTTCCCCGGACTCAAGGAGAGACTCCACAAGGAACTCACTGCAATGGTACCTCCGGGCGTCGAGATCAAGATCGTCGCACCACCAGAGAGAAGGTACTCAGTCTGGATCGGCGGTTCAATCCTCGCATCACTCAAGACCTTCAGCAAGATGTGGGTAACAAGAAAGGAGTACAATGATGCTGGCCCCAAGTCGGTCTACAGATGCATATAGAGTTTCCTAAATAGATTTTTAAGCACATTTATCGCCTAATTTTCTTTAATCACGTTTTTTATACGGTCAATCTATTGTGTGATCTTGTAGTCGAATTTGTGATATTATCTGTCATCAGTCTATACTTGTTGATTATCTATGTCTGGTAATCAGTCTGCTTTACCTCACGTCATGGTGAAGTAATCCAAGGTGTCAAGCTATCTGGTATTTGATCCAAAGATATTTCCTGATATAGTGGCTCTGGTATGTCGATAGGTAGTTTATCTGTATGGTGCAGTGGTTATGTGTTTTGGTAGATAATTCTCTCTTAGGTAGTTTTCATGCGGTGTGTTTCTCTTGGAGGAGTCTCTCTAAGAGAGTTTCTTGTTGTGAGTTTAGGATGAGGCCGAAGGTGTGTGCGTTCAGGTGGTGATGTGGTCATCTCCTGAGATCAGAGTTTTTATCTTCATGTGTGATGGTGGTGTTAGATGAGTAGGTGTCCAAGCTGCGGTGGATCCATGGAGCGGATCGAGCGGAAAGATCTGAGGGCTGACGGTCCCGTGCGTGTCGTCACATTGCGAGGGCTGTATTACGTGTGCCACCGCTGCAGTCGTGAGTACAGCGAGACCCAGTTGTGTGAGGGTGGTGAAGGTGAGCTTTACCTGCCTGATGACGAGCTTGAGCGTCGTTTCCTGCAGAGGGTCGGGGGTCTGGACGGTGTGGTGGAGGGTGCTGATGCCCTGCTTGGTGTTCTCCGTTCTGACCGCGAGTTGTTCCGAGCGATTGACCCGCTGGGGATGGAGCTGTCGCACCTGCACTACCTGCTGCTGCTCCTGCAGGGTGGTGACGTGAGCTCGGTGGGCTCGGTCTCGTCGAATCCTTACCTCGTGGACTACCTCACGCAGGTGTCGGTGCTGATCCGGGATCTGATGTCATGATATAGTCACCGGGCTGCCCGTGCAGAGTGCGTCGTAGAGCTCCTCAATCTTTGGTGGTTGATCCCGTTCTGACACGAAGGGCAGTGTCGACTTCTTGACTCTTCTCCTACCAAGGACGACGAACTGTCGACATGGGGGGTTGTACCTCTCGTTCTGGTAGCTTGTTGGTCCTGCCAATGAATCGGGTTTTCACATGATTACTGTGGTCTCACTGTTTAGTAGTATTGGCAAATATTGAGCTTATGTACTCTGTAGTGGGCAAATTGATGGATTTCAGTGTGTCTGTTATTATCGGGTTCAATCATGACAGAATTCCATATGATTTATGTTTGTTTTATGAATTAGGGTATTAATTGAATTAATCTACTGGATGGTGGAGATATCTCTGGTAGTGACTTCTGTTCCTTATGTGCCTCGTAGCAGTTCTCCGATCCCGTTCCGTACACTTGGTTGGCTCACCCTCGTTGTATTCAGTTGATCGCTCACCACGCTGTCGTTCCTCACCTCTACACCAGCAGTGGTTCAGCGCAACCCTACTTCTCACATCTGTCCATCGCCTAGGGTACAGGGTTATATCGTGGGGTTCTGCACAGGGGACATGAAGGTAATTCTCGTCACCGGTGCCAGTACTGGGATCGGTCGGCGGATCGCAGAGCATCTGGCTGAGCGTGGTTTCCGTGTTCTCGCAGGAGCCCGTAAGCAGTCTGACATAGAGGCACTCGGCAGGATACCGAGTGTCCGGGGGGTACAGCTGGACGTCACAGACACGGGGCAGATCTCTCGGGCCGTGAGCACCGCTGCTGAGGAGGGGGGGATATACGCACTGGTCAACAACGCGGGCATTGGGATCTCACGCCCGCTGATCGAGATGACAGATGAGGAGTACATGAGGACTCTTGACGTCAACCTGGTCTCGCTGAACAGGATGGTCAGGGCGTTCTTCGAGCAGCTCCGGGACAATCAGGGAAGGGTGGTCAACATCGCCTCCCTCAACGGCTTCATCCCCAGTCCGTTCTTCGGTGCGTACTCCATCTCCAAGTTCGGCGTGGTCGCCTACTCCGAGCAGCTCGCAATCGAGCTGAAGAAGTTCAAGATTAGTGTGAGCTGCGTCGAGCCCGGTTACTTCCACTCCTCGATCTTCGAGAAGGCTGCCCGGAGCAGGCAGGAGATCGCCGAGAGGAGCAGGTACTACAGTGAGGAGTACCAAGAGGAGCGGGACAACCCGGTCCGGGACGCGAACATCAAGGACCCGATCCAGGTGGCCGAGGTGGTGGCGGAGTGCCTCAACTCCCCGAAGCCCCGTCTCCACTACGCCGTGGGAAACAGGACGGAGGAGGGCTGGGCGTTCCTCGCCCTCTTCAACCGCATCAAGGAGGTCAATGAGGGTCTCGTGGATCCGTGGGAGATGGAGGAGCTGCTGACCTTCCTCAAGAAGTCTGAAGAGACCTGATCCGGTGTGCTTCGATGTGGTGGATCCAGTGGACCCATGTCGATGATACAATCCGCAGACCTTATTGTCTCCTCATTGTGACGTGGGAGAGTGGACCCGACTAGTGAGGTCGGTTATCGTCCAAATTCACAATAACGGTATCCAAAACGGGAATCTACACTGGTGATACGCACGGGTTCGGTGAGGATCACTCCTTCCGGACACACCTATTGCTTAGCCATACAAAATTATTCTATTATGAGGTCTCTCTGTGTTCTCTCACCTTATCCAAAATACAAATCCCAGAAGAGACCGTATTGAGCTCTGACCAAATTTGAAGAGAAGATAGCACTGAGGACTCACTCTCAACAATCGGAACATGGAACCTGAGAAACTCATTGGTGCAGAGAGGGTTAAGAATTCATGTTAACCGTTTAGGAGATCCCTACCCTCCGTAATTTAACTTTAGTCTGGTATAGCTCAGTCTTTACCTTGACGCTACCCAGAAATCTTTGAACTTACAAGCTCAAATCGACCCAGAGGAATATTGTAACTGGCTTTGTGTAAGTATAAACTCTCAGTGGTCTAAATCAGTTCTTAGCTTACATAACAATTTCTGATAATTTATGTATTACCAGATTACCAGAAAATGTACAAATATGCAGAACGCTTTTATATAATGGTGAAACAATCCAGTTATGAAAATTGAGTTAAAGGTGGGTAGCAAGGGTGAACTCTTCTTAACGAAAAAGATCAGACAGATCATGAATATTAAACCAGGTGATAGAATCATAGTGGAGATGGTTGAAGGTAGTATGATTATTCGAAAAATTGATGATCTTGTAGATCTCTATATGGCAAAACCTGTATCTCAAGCTCAGAAACCAGATGAAATTGAGAATGAAATTAATTCCATCCAAGATGAGCAGATCTCATATACATTGGAGGAGTGAATTGATCTGAATTACCTGTTTGATACAACCTATATACTTCCCGCGATGAGAATAGGGGTAGATATAAAGAATATTGAAAATGATATGGTTAAAGTTCTGAGGTCAGCAGAAATTGGTAAGAAAGTATCCTCTGTGAGCCTAATTGAGGGAAAATGGAAGTGTATCTCTGAATACAGAAAATCAAATAACATGGAATTTCTCAATTATGCTAATATTGCAATTAATAGTTTTTACTACAATCCATATTTCGAGATAATAGATCCGTGGTCTTCTCATGAAATACTAAATCTTGCCGATGATGTATTGAAACTTGGGCATTCCGATTATATGGATTGTTTAATACTAGCAACTGCAAAATATCACAATTATGTTCTTATTTCTGAAGATAAAGAGTTTGAAGACATTCTTAATAAACTAAGATGGGATCTAGAAGTTGTAGATTGGAGTAATTTTAAAAAATTACATAAGGACATTTTCGGATCTAAGTGAAGTTATTTTCAAAGTACCTCTTGTTTGATTTATGTTTGCATCAAACATTAGGGTATGTTATTGAATTAATCTACTGGGTAGCAGAGTACCATAGGTCCCCGAAACCCCATCTCCACTACGCCGTGGAAAACAGGATGGGGGAGGGCTGGGCGGATTGAGGTACAGTGTTCTCGGTAGTTGTCCCAACCCGGCATCACAGTACCGGTGAAATGCACCGGTTCAACGACTCCATGAATACACACACGTGTTCGTGATTGCATTCTTGATAGTTGACGACTTACGAAATGGATGTCATTGATTCGACAAATTGTAGAAAAGTATTAATTGCAGAGAAGTATAATTGTAATGTGGCATCCTCCATTAAAATTAAAGATGAAACCAAAATTGAGCTTGACAAGTTGCAAGCTAAGCTTATCCTCAGGTTGGGGAAGAAGATCTCTCAGCAAGATCTGATTGAATTATTGGTGAGAAGAGGTTCTCGCAATATAGATGAATTGATTGAATTCAAACCTTTAGATCCCTCGATTATTGATGAAGTACTATCACTATCGTCATATTCGAAACTTCAAACAACTCCCGAACTGCTCGATGACTTGTTGGTAAGGGAGATGATTGATTAGTTGAAATATTTCATGGACACGTCATTTATATTTGCCTTAGCCAGTAAAGACGATAAATACCACGAGAGTGCTACTGATAAATTGAGGTCTTTTAATAATTCCAAGAACATTCAATTAATTACGTCTGATTATGTAGTTGATGAATTATTATTATTGATAATGAAATACCAGAGTATGGAAAATGCAATTCGCTGGAGTAAGATAATTATGGATGGGAAATTCTGTTCCATCTACTATTGTAACAATATCATTTTCAATTCTGCAATTAACATCTTTCAATCTGAAACAGATGAAAGAAAGCCATTGACATTGACAGATGCCATAGTATATTTTTCCAGCAAAATGCTATCTTGTGATGAAATTTTGACATATGACGGAAGACTAAAAAGTTACAAATCACGAGAAGTTAGAAATGGTACTCCAGAATCCTATTAATATGATCTAATTAATATTTTGACAGAGAATTCGATATATCCAGATAAATTAACCTAGAGGTTAGATATTCCTTGGACAACTTAATGAAATTAAAGATGTCAACTTGCAAAACACATGCTATAATGGGTGTCAGTATATGTCATGATTTTAAGTGAATGAGCAAGTCCATTAAGAAATAACTTCATTTCATTTAACACATACATTGAAGGAGTGAATCGGTCCGAATCGTCAATTCGACACAACCTACTTTTCGAAATAATATCCACAAAGATCAATTAATAATATATTTCCTCATCAATCGATTTGTCTGATATTCCGCCCTTGAATGTGAACACGAGGACTTCATCCCTCTCTGCTTTAGAAAAGCCCTGAACTCTCCTTCATTCAGGAGTAGTGGGCTTGTCTCTGCCAGTGAAATTAGGTAATCAATTAACTTGTCTAGACTAAACCTTCTACCTTGTAGTAATAATCGTGCCCGAAGTCCTTCTGGCTCATTTTTACTGACCTGCTGATCTCAATTGTCGTGTTCATAATTGCAGATCTGGCTTTGATTCATTATTCCAACTTAGCAAGAGGAATTAATTCAATGTCACATCTTTTCCATTCAGTTATAACCGATAAATTCCCTAGGCTTGAACATGGGCAAAGGCTCAGTCCACATCTCCGAGTGCCCGAAAATTCATTCGGAGTTCAGCGATTAGGACCCTCTGCCAGAATCTCCTTATAACCACCCAGAGATACACTGACACATGGACAAACTCTACGGAATGGAGGTCTCATGGATCTCAAAGGAGCACGGTTTACTCAGACCCGACCTTGTGCGCACCAATGCGGGTGTGCTCCCTGCCATCATCCGCAACCTCAAAGGAGAGGAGAAGCTGAAGCAGATGATCGCAGACAGGGCGGTGAACCCCGATCTGGAGGAGAGGATCAGGAGGTCCTTCCCCGACGGCTACGACAACGTCGTCTTCCTGATCTGCGACGGCGTCGGTGTCGGTCGGCTGGAGGCACTCGGGGGGCTGCTCTGGGACAATGTAGATCCCTCCCGCGACTCCCAGGGGACGGTCGCACACTGCACCTTCCCCACGCTCACCAGCACCAACATGGCCAGCATAGCCTACGGCTCATTGCCGAGCGAGCACGGGCTGGTGGGCTACAACATCTACAACGAGAACATCGGTGAGGTCTTCAACGCGCTCAACGGGAAGTACGTCAGTGACGGCGAGGTCCTCTCCATCCACGAGCGTCCGAACTCCGACTTCGTGGAGGGTACGCCGATCACGGACATCATCTATGGCGAGCACTTCATGCCCATCCGCTTCTTCGTCCCCTCGCAGCAGGAGCGGGAGGGGCTGATCACCCTCATCGCAGAACGCACCGAGATCACGCCGTACGAGACCGCAGAGCAGCTTCTCGGAGGGCTGATCTCCTCCCTCAGCGACGGCAAGGAGCAGCAGTTCATCGCCGCCTACATCGGATGGGCGGACTACTTCGGCCACGAGGAGGGCCCCGAGTCGAGGCAGTACGCTGAGGCCATCCGCGGGATCGAGCAGGTGATTGCCACGGTGATCGACCATCCGAAGGTCAAGAACGGGAGCACGCTGGTGATCATGACCAGTGACCACGGGCAGTCGCAGGTCGACCACTCCATCTCCCGCTGGCTAACCTCCGAGGAAGTGAGGGCATTCGCTGAAGAGGGCGTGCTCCTGTCCACATCGGGAAGGGTGCTGCACTGCTACACGGAGGATCTGTCCCGGGGGCGTGAGGTCCTCGAGGAGCTGGCGGACGGCAGGGGCGTGGTGCTCTCGCAGGAAGAGGCACTGGGGCTCATCGGTGACGGTGGTTCTTGGGGGAGGAGGATGGGTGACCTCGTTCTGCTGATGGACGACCACTACCTCATCGACGTCCCTGAGGTTGTCAAGCTCGAAGGGCACAAGGAGAGGCTACTGGGTCAGCACGGGAGCACCTGTGTGGAGGAGATGTTCGTGCCCATCGGGATCTGGGGTGGAAGTAAGTAAGGACATTGTATAATACCGTTAATATTGAAGATGGTAAATTGATAAATGATCAATTGATGAAGGACTTATTTGATT
>WAMJ01000047.1 GCA_015522385.1 Candidatus Heimdallarchaeota archaeon | reverse complement strand
CTGCTTCCAATCGTTAAAATTGTCGTCGTCCCGATGATCGCCAATAAGAAGAAGGATCCTTTCCAAGCCCATAAGTATAAACTGGGACTTGTCCTTACAGCACCCCTTAAACTAAAGTGGAGTTTGAGAGCACTGAAAGGTGGCGATCTCTGGCCCTATGTTGATAAACTGAACGGAAAGGGACTGTCCATTGTCCTAGTTGGTGCAGGTACAGACCCTCTACACGGAGCAGAATCCACTAGAAAAGTTTCAGAGAGAATAGAAGGTTCAAGATTCATTGAGTTCGCGACCAACTACGATGTCCACGACAAACCCCTCGTCGATCTCATTAATGAGGTCGCAAATTCAGGTTAGCAGTATCAGAGATAAATGAGGATTGATCTGTGACTTTCTAAGCTGCAATTCCTATAGTTTCCTTATCCCAAACCATATTTGTCATAAACTTTTCTAATTCTGGTTATATTATATAAAAGTGACACCAGACAAATTCCTTAAGCCCATAATGTCCACGGGTGAAATGACAAGCTCCAAAGTTTATCACCAATGAAGGCAAACTCTGACCACCTCAAGAAAACTGGTATATTATTACTGGCGAATGGTAAGTGAATAAGGATATCTCCAAAATTCAGAAATGCATTATCTCAACCATATTGCTTTTTATCTGTAAAAGGTTTCATAACTTGTGAGTAAACTCCGTCTCGATGTCTTCTTCTTATCTGCAGTAGTTTCCTTTGTGGCAACGGGCCAGACAATTATCTTCCCCATACTGCCAGAGTACCTTACAAGGTTTGGAGGAGGAACATTGGAGTTTGGAGTAGCGGCAAGCACATACGCTCTATTTGGACTGCTCTTCTCTCCCTTGATTGGGAAGGTAGCAGACAGGATTGGGAAGAAACGAGTTCTGATCTATCAGATAGCAATTTTTGGAATTAGTAACCTCCTCATGATTTTCGTTCCGAATTTCACTTGGTTCCTCTTTCTCAGATCAATAGAGGGACTGGTAGGAACTTCAACATTTCCAGTGGCAATCTCCCTTGTTTCCGAGATTACTTCTGAATCAGAACGGGCGAAAAACATAGCATTCGTCACAGCAGGAATATCCTTTGGTATCATCATAGGTCCAACAATCGGAGGAGTTCTCCTAGACAGTTATGGACTATTCTACCCATTCATCCTCAGTGGAATTCTGGGACTGTTGGGATCTCTTTTCACCATGGGGGCAATACACGAGACCCCTACTCACTCCCACAAGAGAAAGAATGTGTCTAGTAATTTCATAGACAAATTACCAAAACCACTTTATGCCTTCGGAATAATCCTTCTAATGAGCTTTATCAATTCAATCACATGGATGATGATCGAACCAGGGTTCATTTACTACTTTTATGACACCCTAGGATATTCTGCAACTCTATTTGGTATATTTGTGTCCGCCTACGGGGTATTCATTTTTCTCGGAGAGCTGATGCTTGGCGGGCTTTCCGACAAGGTAGGTCGTAAACCAGTTCTTATATTTGGAGCTGTGATCAACGCAGGTTTCTACCTAATTCTCGGTTTTGCTAAAGACTACAATGTACTCGTCTTAGCAGCGGCAATCGCGGGCATCTCAGGAGGTCTCCTTGGTCCTGCACTCAATGCTCTTATCAGCGAGGTATCAAGCCCCGATAACAGGACTTTTGTTTTCGGTCTAGTTACATCTGCAGGGTCTTTAGCAACAATTATAGGGCCCTTCTTTGGCGGGTGGTTCCTTTCTTTACCAGCAACTACCCTCCAAGACCTGATATTCATCTCGGTCGCAATGGTCACCATTACCGTATTCTCACCCCTTCTCCTAAATTTTCATTCTGTTGAAGAGTTCACACAGAATAGATCTGAGGATGACAGTCTCTTCCCTGTTGTCTATAGTGACTAATTTCCTGAACCGATAGTCTTGGCAATGGCTTTGATGATCTCTTCGTTCTTAAAGGGTTTAATTATGAATTCTCTCGCACCAGACTTGATGGCTTCGAGGACGAACGCCTCCTGCCCTAACGCAGTTACCATCACAATTTTCGCATTGGGATCAAAGGAGATAATCTGTTTTACTGCCTCTATGCCGTTTTGCTTGGGCATGACTATGTCGAGTGTCATACAGTCGGGCTTGTCCCGCGCCCAAATTTCGACAGCGTCAATTCCTGTCTGTCCCTCTGCAATGACCTCGTGTCCGGCTTGAGTCAATATCCTCTTTAGTACTAATCTCATAAATTTTGCATCATCTACAACGGCTATTCTTGCCAAAAACAAACACCTCTATTGGTTCAGGTTCGAGTTTGAACCCCTCTCAATTCTAGATACAAATGGTTCTTATTTAATGTTTATTAGCAGACACCACAAAATAAGCACCGATTGAGCAAAATTTCAATATCGAACCACCGAAATGAGGTGAGAATTTTAGAGTGCATTATCTACGATTTTACCTCTTTCATGAGCATCGTTTTTTAATTCAAGAATTATACTAGGGATGAGGTTATTTGACTTTATGAGCACTGCCCAAATCCAAGGTCAAAGAAAATTGGTTGCATTCCTTCTGAATGACGAGTATTTTGCAATTGATGTGCACCACGTGAAGGAGGTTTTCGTTCCCGATACAATTACCCCCATTCCCCAAGCAGGAGACTATACTGCTGGGGTGATAAACTACAGGGGTCTTGTGGTGACTGTTATAGATCTTAAACGACGACTTCTGGTCGAGGAACATAGAAAGAGGAGGAAGGAATACCTTGATGATGATGAGAGGAACTATATCTTAATGGTCACGATAGGAAAGACAACTGTGGGACTCTTGGTAGATTATGTGGAAGCTGTAATAACAGTTACCGATGAGAACATCCAACAGTCAATTGAAGGAATTTCTACAAGTAAAAGCTCCACATTTATCGAGGGCATTGTCAAGACAGACCTTGGATTGGTTGTACTCCTCAAGACCGAGGGAATCTTCAGTGATTTCGACCTCAAAGAACTTGAAAAGCTAGCGAAGATCAGGACCAGTATCCATGGTGAGGAAAAGGATGATGAGATTACCCTGACTGGAAAAGAGATTGACAAGGTCAATACTATGGAAGACTTCTCCATCGACGACCTGTCTGACGATGATGATGTCTTGATCAGCGATAAAGGTATTGTCTCCGCGACATCAATTAAAACAACAGCTCCAGCACCCGAACCCGAAGAGGATGAGTTCGGATCCAGCCCTCTTGACCTAGGGGCTTTAACCAAACCTGAACTTCTCAAGATTGCATATGAGATGGGAATCGATTCAGTTAGTACTAAGACCAAGAAGGATAAGCTGATTAAATTGATACAGGACAAAATGAAGTAGTCGGGGTGATAACTCATCGTTAATGTTATGATCTGTGATGACGCCCGATTTATGCTAATGGTAATAGAGCGCCTTTTCACAAAACTTGGACATACCGTCAAATACAGGGCACTGAATGGACTGGAAGCTGTCGAGATCTACCAGCAATACTGGACAGACATCGACATCGTCACCCTTGACGTCGTCATGCCTTCTATGGATGGTATTCAGGTTCTCAAGAGAATTCTACAGATTAACCCCAACGCAAAAGTGGTGGTTGTCACCTCTATTAATAGTAAGCACATCGTCGAGGGTGCGCTTCGTCTGGGAGCGAAGGACTTCTTGACTAAGCCGTTCAGGCTATCCGAATTCATCAGGACGATTAACAAGGTCTTGAGCAGTGACTAGGTGCAATAAACTCTTATAGATAATAGTGACTAGAAACTATGCGGATCGGTGGTTTGTAATAGCGATAACAGTTCTTATAGCAGATGACTCGGCATTTATGAGAAGAATGCTAGAAAAGATCCTTCTTCCCGAGAAGGGATTCAAGATCATAGGATCAGCAAAGACTGGGGTAGAGTGCATAACCAAACTCATCACCCTTAACCCTAAGGTGGTTGTTCTTGACATTATGCTTCCAGATGTCTCTGGGTTGAACATTGTCTACCAGATCATGCGGGCCAAGCCCACACCGGTTCTTCTATTTTCCTCACTTACTGAGAATCAAGTCAAAAATGACTCTAGGGTTTTCGACTATGGAATAGTGGATTTTGTCAACAAACCTGGAAAAGAGATGGAAATGGATCCTATGGAGTACCTTAACAAACTCATGGTGCCAAAACTTTCAATTCTCGCAAAGTTGAGAGTGGAGAAGTTTATGAAGATCATTCGTATGACCAATCAGTTGTATCTCGACGATGATAAAGGAGTCTTACAATCTCAAACCAAGGTCAAAACCAGTAGTCAACCAACAAGGCTACCCTCCGTGAATCGGATGGTCGTGATTGGAGCATCAACAGGTGGTCCACAGATGGTAGCGTCTCTTGTGAAGAATTTTCCCAAGAATTTTCCTCCAGTTCTTATTGTTCAGCACATACCCGTAGGGTTCATTGAGAATTTCGTCAAGAGAGTGGATAACCAGAGCAGAGTGGGGGTATATGTAGCTGAGGAAGGAATGGAGATCAGATCAGGAAGCGTCTACTTTGCACCAGGGGGAAGACATATGGAAATCCGTAAAAGTGGGAAATCCTACCAATTAAGGCTCACAGACGGTCCTATGGTAAACTTCGTTAAACCTAGCGTAGATGTAACACTCACAAGTGTGGTCAAAGAATTTACTGGCAAAGTTGTGGCGGTGATATTGACTGGTATGGGTAAGGATGGAACGGAGGGATGTAGGCTCATCTCCAAGGCAGGTGGCAAGGTTCTCGCGCTCAACGAGGAGGATTCAGTCGTCTATGGGATGAATAGGTCTGTGATAGAGAGTGGATACGTAGATCATATCTACAGCATCGATGATATGCTGAAAGGGATAAAGGTAGCTTTGGGATTATAATCCAACGGCTTCATTCAATTTAACAGACAGAGCACGATAATTTTTTAGTATCTGAATTCCAAAAGCATTTGAGAGCTTTGGAAGATGAATACTTAGACCTGTTCATTTCAGAATTAGACGAAAATGTCAAAACTCTGAATGACAGTCTCCTTTTACTGGAAAAAAACAGGAAGAATCTGGATGCCTTAGCGGAGGTTATGAGAGCAGCCCATACTGTCAAGGGTATGGCGGGCACAATGGGATACGACAGCCTCTCTAAATTGACTCATGCCACTGAGTCAAAGATTATAGAGATACAGAAGTCTGGGAATGTCACATCGGAGTTAATACAGGTCCTCTATCAAGTAGCAGACAGAATGGGGCGTTTCGCCCAAACTCTTGAAGCAGGAGAGGACATCAACAAGATCCCTGTGGATGACCTCATTGGATTCTTGAATAAATATGACCCACAGAGCGCAGAATTATCAGATGTGGAGAGTGCGATCTCCGAAGAAGATGAGATCAAGTTGGGGACTAAGTATTCGGTGAAAGTCATTTTCGAGAAGAATACCGCACTACGAGGTGCTAGAGGTTTCCAGCTTCTACAAGCACTCGACCGAATCGCCATGATCGAAGATTCCTCCCCTCCAAGAAATATCATCGAAGAGGGTAAGCTTGTCGATGATCCTACATTCACAATTGTTACTAATGAGGACGAGAATCAGATCAGAAATACTATAGCCTCTGTAAGCGACATCGCAAAAATAGAAATCAGCAGGCTCGTCGAAGAAGCGGTCTCGTCAATCCCAATCGTCTCAGTTCAGAGAGGGATACAGTCTGTTCGTGTCAACCTCAATCAACTTGATTCTGTTGTGGATCTTCTCGGGGAGCTTGTTCTAGCTCGAAACAGACTTACCTTAGCCCTAAGTGACGTCCTCACACCTTCAGCCGTCGAACAACTTAATATCTTTGAATCAACAATCACCGCTATTCAAGATAGATTGATGAAGATGAGAATGGTGAATCTCTCAAGGATCTTTGATACGTATCCGAGGACTGTGAGAGACATAGCTGCACAGCGAAATATGGAGATTGAACTCCTCCTCCAAGGGACGCATCTTGAGCTTGATAGATCGGTTATAGACCAAGTAAACGAAGCACTATTGCATCTAATAAGGAATGCAGCAATTCACGGGATTGAGGACAAGAACACCAGAAAGAAAATGGGTAAGCCTGAGAAAGGTACTATCAGAGTCTCTGCAGTTCAAGATCGTGGTGAAGTTGTGTTCAATGTCGAGGACGATGGCTCTGGATTAGATCTTGAGGCAATTAAAAAGAAGGGAATCGAGAAGGGGCTACTCAAACCAAGCAATACATTCCACCGCAAACAACTCGCTGCCCTGATATTCCATCCTGGATTTTCGACTGCAGGGGAAGTAACCACCGCAGCCGGTAGAGGTGTAGGTATGGACATCGTGAAACGAACCATTGAGGAAATCAATGGGTCGATTGAGATACGAACCAAGAAAGGAAAAGGAACTCTCTTCATTATTAGGGTACCTCAAACTCTCGCCATTATCCAAGCCCTGATTATCAGAGTTAAGGAATATCTTTTCGCCATCCCTATGCTGAACATCGAGAAGATCTTCTCGATAAATGACGATGAGGTGAAAATGCGAGAAGGAAGATACTACCTAGAATTAGGAGAATATGTGATTCCCGTAGTTGACCTCGAGGAGAACATTGACTTTCCGGCCCAAATGAAAATAGATCTACTCGGAACAAGGAGGCGAATCAGGGAGGGTAAACCCAAGGTCATCCTCTGGGAAAAGGGAGGGTCAAGGGTCTGTCTGAAAGTTTCAGATGTTATGGAGCAGAGAGAGATTGTAACAAAAGCTCTCGACTCAATCGCACAACAGTACAGAGGATTCAGTGGGGCGACAATTCTTGATGAGGATAAGGTTGTCCTCATACTAGATCCAGCAACAATTTAGGAATAGAAATTATTACCCAAACCCTATGACAATTTTTTATATCATAGAAATAATAGTGACTTAGATCAATGAGCAATCCGCCTAATGATATGATCCCAGATGATGATTTCTATGCTGCTTTTAACCCGAAGTTCGAGGCTCTGCAGGAACTCTCAAACATCGGAGTAGGACATGCAGCTACCGCTCTGTCACAGCTACTGAACCGAAAGGTTGACATGAGTATCCCAAGAATCAATCTTGTTCCAATCAGTGAAGCTCCAACAATTCTAGCGTCGGGACCTGAGGAAACTACGGTTGGTGTTTACGTCCAGACTGTTGAAGAAGCAGGGTCAAAGCTTAATATGTTGCTTATTATGAATGAGGAGTCTTCTCGTACGATCCTTAACATTCTGAGGAAGGGCGGGGACACCAGCGACTTACTCAATCTCGATGAGATATCACTTTCAATTATCAAAGAGACTGGGAACATACTTCTTCTGCACACAATATCCGCAATAAACTCATTCACAGAGTCAAGATGGTTCCCTCATGCACCTGACATTGCAATTGACATGATTGGATCACTGACTGATTCTGTTCTATTAGTGGATCATCAAGACGATGAGCCTGATGTCAAGGTTCTTCTTGTGGAGTGTGATGTCTTCACAGACGATGGTCAAAAGGTCAAAGCGGATATTCTGTTGCTTCCGAACCAAGTCGGGATGGAAACACTCATGATCAGACTCTACGGTGAGAATTGGGAGGAGATGATTTGATGGCAACATATACGGCAAAGATAGGAGAAATCGTTATCGGCAAGGCAGGTGACAAACTACAAGCGGTTGCGCTTGGTAGCTGTGTTGGTCTAGTGGTATATGATCCGAAATTTAAAGTCGCTGCACTCGCTCATATTCTGCTTCCTGAGAAAAACAGATTTTCAAAACCGGGTCCTCCAGGAAAATACGGAACTGAGGCAACAATCGAGGCCATTAAGCATGTTATCTCAAGGGGCGGAATGCGTGAGAACCTAGTTGCCAAGATAGCAGGAGGTGCAAAGATGTTCGAGTCTCTTACCTCAGGGAGTAACATGGACATAGGATCAAGAAACATAGCTGCCGTCACAAGGGCGCTTCAGGACAATGGGATCAAAGTACTCTCCAGAGATGTCGGGGAGAACCAAGGTCGGACAATTATCTTCGACGTGGCAACAAGCACACTCGAAATAAAGCAGGCCAATGGATCCATTGTCAAAAGGATTTAACAATCTCAAGAGGGCATATCGCTCTCAAGAGAGTTTAACGATCTAATGACTCCTTAATTCTGACAACTGATTCTTTCAATAAATCTACGGATGCAGATCCGAATGAAATCCTGAAGTGGTCTTTCCTGCTGGATCCGAATTCTGACGCAGGAACCATGACCACCTTGGCTTTCTCAAATACCTCTTCGACAAACACCTCACCCGGATTCTCGGCTCCATCACCCTCTATCGAAGGGAAGGCGTAAAATGAACCGTCGATGTCCGGGACGTTTACACCATCTATCTTCGAAAATTCGGAGTGGGTGACTTTGGCTCTCTCCTCCATGGTTGACCTCATCATCTCCTTGAATTGTTTGTCTTCGGGAGATCCCATGAAATCAGCAATAGCATACTGAAAGAGAGAGGAGGGATTTGCAATGACAAATGGATGCAGTTTTGCCACAGGAGCCATGAGAGATGGATCCCCAATTCCAAAACCCATTCTCCAACCAGGTACACAATATGTCTTGCTGAATGCATTGAGGGTAATGGTATTCTCAGGAGCGTATCTAGCCATGGGTAGATGCCTTCGACCATTGAAGGTTATGTACTCATAGACCTCATCACTGAGGATAACCAGATCATTGTCAATCGCAAGATCTGCAATACCCCTTGTGGTCTCTTCGGTGAACATTCCACCTGTCGGGTTTGAGGGTGAGTTCGTTATGATCATCCGAGTTTTTTCGGTTATAGCCTCTTTTACTAGCTCAGGATCCATTTGGAACTTATCATTCAGGGGTATAGCCTTAACCTTCAGACCCGCGATGAGCGGAACGGTTGGATAGTAGACGAATCCTGGATCAGGTATGATGATCTCATCACCAGGATCAGTCAGAGCGAATATTGAGGTATAGAGAAACTGTGTTCCACCAGCAGTAACTACAACCCCATCTGCAGGTAGATCAATATTATAGTTCTCCATGTACTGCTCAGAGATCTTCTGTCGGAGGACAGGTATTCCAGAATTAAGTGTGTAACTATGAGCCTTGGGATTGGTGAGGTTGTGCTTGACATTCTCCAATAGACCTTCTGGGGGCATAAGATCTGGTGCACCGATACCGAGAGAGATTACACCCTCAAGACCTTGGGCCCGCTGAAACATCTTTCGGATACCCGATGGATGAATCTGACTAAGTCTCGAAGTTTCCTTATGGAGCTTCTCTAAACTTCTGGAATTCATGAGAGACCAATGATTATCTCCTTAATGAATTCTTCCAGTCCTAACAGTTCAATTGACTAATTCAGAGTGCTTTTCCCGTCTTTAATGCGTATGTGATAGAACCCATGATCCCCACACTTGCAATAAGAGCCATGATATTTGCGAAAAGGACTGAGGTTGACCGATCTGTTATAAGGGTTAGAACAGCATCGACGTTATAGATGAAGAAATCATCGCTCTCCCAAGAAAGGAGGAGGACATCTACTCCAACTTGACGATCAGATGGTGATGTACCAAGGTCGATGACTATAGAATATTCTCGCTCTGGATTGACATCAACTGTTCCCCATGATGAAGGGATTGAGCTATTCATATCGGTGATATATTCATCGACAAAAGATGAATAATTCTCAACTGATCCATCAGTCTTGAAAGCTTCGATTTTATTCTCTGATTTCTCCCTTAGACTATTGTCTGACATTCCATATCCCATCGAAAAATTCAGGGCATGGGTCGGAAACTTCAAGGTAAGTATAGCTTCTGAAGATTTAGGTATGTTGAAGATCAAGGTAGAATAAAGACCTAATCCGTCAGAGAGAATGTAAAAAGTAGTAGTAGTCTTTGAGTCTTCAGAGTATGAACTTCCGTTGCCAACTCCTGCGTACAGTGAAAACAAGAGAAGAAAGATGAGAAGAAGGTTTATCCACCCGTGACGAAAAATCCACTTTGGTAGTGTAGGAATTACTTTGCTGATCTTGTTTTTCTGCATTGTGACGGAATGGAAACTTCTGAGAAATGGTACCACAACTTTTGAAAGATAGTATGTGAATATTGCCAGATGAACTGTCAACTGGGGTATTGACAGAACGAATGTATCCGTACCGAAGGTTGCCAGTCGCCTTTCCACACTCCAGTTCACAAAATACTGATCAATACCTGCCTCTGGATTTTGGAGTGATGATTGTAAATAGATCCCTGAGATCGACACTGTAGCTGTTGCGAGATTGAGATTGACACCTCCAACAATGTTGTAGAAACTTGTGTCGAACGGATAGAAAATTCCAACCGAATCCCAAGTAAGGTCAAATAGGACGTGGCTAAGCCAGAAATACGTGATTAGGAGTACAGTCCTCCTCAATTGACCGCTGTCTTTCAAGTATGAAATGAGGAGAAGAACTATCCCTGATATCAGAATGATAAAGATACTGTGCGTCCAAGTTCTATGTGGGATTCTGAGATAGATGTCAACATCGGGGAGAATGGAAAATAGCGTCGTAAAGAAGAATAATCTCGGATTGTCCTGGAGCCATTTCCTTACCTTGGTCGGAGTTAATGCGAACAGAAAAATAACAGAAATGCCTAGATGTGTTGTAGTATAGGTCACAGATAAATTGGATCATCAAGCCAATATGTACTTTTCTTCAGCAGTGACGATTGCTTCGTTTCGAAGGGTGAAAAAGAATTCCTTTATTAATTTTAAAGACATAGGGGGAAATAATGCTGGATCATCACGTTTGGATTTCAGTTCAGTCGGAGTACGGGATCTCCCTCGGCGAAATAGGGAAGCTTCCTTCTGATACAGACCCTAAACTCGTTGGAAATATCCTCGTCTCCCTGAAGGACGTGATTTCCACCGAGGCAATCAATGCCTCCTCAGATTTTATGAAGACTGAGATCGAGTCAGGAGCTTCAGGAGTGAAATCCATCAAAATAACAGATGACTTCAACGTTATTATGACCTATTTTGTATCAAGAGACAGTTTGGGTCCAGTGGATAATTCCGTGGTTAATGTCGTCGAGTCCCTCTCCCTCAATCTCGGAAAACAATTACCTCAGATGCTCAACCTCAAATCTCTTGCAGATACAGGTGCTCAGATACCATACAGAGAAATGACAAAAGCATTCCTTAATACCTGCTCTATAGTAAGAATGTCACATGATATTCCCCACCAAAAAAGACCACTACTGAAGCTCTTTGAGGAGAAGTTCCAAGATTTGTTTAAGGACAAAAAATCTCTGTTTGAGCTAATTGATGAACTATTTGGCACTAAGGGATGGAAGATTGCTACATACAATTGGAACTCAGGATTTCTTGTGAGAGAGAGAAGGGAGGAAGTCCTTGAGTCACTGACCATCTACCTTATTGGGAAGATTGTCAAGGAGAATCCACAAATTGTACTTCAGGTTGAGCAGAAGCAGAATTTGGTAAGGGAATTCAACAAGTTCCTGAGTAACTTGATTCGGCAGAAGGTGAAAAATCCATCGAAATTTGTTGTCGATGCACTTCCAAAGATCATGACAGACAAAACAATTCAGGAAGCAAGATCAAAAATTCACCTGAGATCACTTCACAATAGCAGGGATATACTGTTCGCCCAGTTTGTGAGGAAATCTATCCTCGCTGCAATGAAGGAACACCCAGAGATTATCTTCGTGGAGATTCCGAGAGGACCAATCCAAAACAAGTTCGATCAGCTCTTGCCTGATCTCGAAGTTCAGAATGCGGGATATTACTACTCCCTAGTTCTGGAGAAATACACCAGCAAACAGACACACAAGTACATCAGGGCATTTTACGATGGTTTCTTCCGGAAGATGGCTGGAATAACTCTTAGTAAGTCAGGGTGGGAAATCCTCACGACATTCGCCCTTGGATTCGTTGACGGAGACACCCTCCTAAAAGAATTTAACAAGATCGATGACAAATCTCAAGGAAATCGAAGAAGGAAGGAATTAACCAAGTGGACACAGAACAAGAAGGTCACACAGCTAAAGGTTGAGACCATCCAAGAGGTTATAGTCCTAGCTAACGCATCCTCATTGGCAATTACACAGAGCATCTATGAGATGCTGATAGATCAGTTCCTATACTCGGAAGGCGGAAAGTTGGGTCAAAGATTGGAGACCTATATTCAAACAGTGAATGAGCTTGGACCATCCGTCAAAGCCGCGTCAATCATGATTGAACTAATGAACGAGTTGAAGACCAACAAGTATGGTATAGACTTGATCTCACCATCATCCCTTGACTTCATAGAAAAGGGGATTGAAATGGATATTCTCTCCCTCGAGATTGATGACATCGAGGTTCCATACAACAAGAAACAGGGATTCATTCACGAGAGCAACGTGTACACATTTAGAAAACTTGTGGCTCATTTTCCGAAGTTTAAGGTGAGATACGGTAATAGCAGTTATTCTCTTGTTAGGAATAACCTAGACCCTAGACTTTTCGTGAAGCTTGCAGCAATTGATGATTTCATATTTTCCTCCCTCCTCCTCACTGCACAGACAAAATTAAAGAAGTTGAAAAACCAATTGAGTTCAAGGATCGATGAGATGCAGGAGAGCCTGACTGAGTACTCGGTATTACTCTCCAAGTCAGGAACGGGAGATATGAAGCAGATTAAGTCCAATGCCCTCTCAAAATATCGAGATGAGTTCATAGCTCAAAGGGACTATCCCTCTGAACTGCGTGAATTGATCACTCAAGGACAGGGGTTGGTTCTCACCTATGGTGATCAAGTAGCAAATTTCTGGAAGAACATCATCTCTAAATTCTCCTCAGTGGCCAGTATTAGTACTAAGGACAGAAAACCTTTTGAGAAAGAATTAAAGATTCTCTCAAAAAAGCTAGGAAAAGCATACAAGGAAATAGACACGCTTATTCTTGGAATGCAGAAGAGTGTCGAAAAGGAACTCAGGCAGTATCGCAAGAAAATTAGAAATGTCGTTGAGAACGCAGGAAAGCACGTTCTGAAACTTGATCTGAGAGGCCCCACACTCCTTGCCCCATACGATACGGTAAGAGATGATATCCATGGTAGAATAGAGAGTTCGAGTGTACTGAATCATGACCAAGTGGATCAGCTACAAGTGGGTATTGCATTAGAGATCTTCGAGACTCCTTCAGATGTGATCTTGGAACCTGCCTACAATGAGATAATACAGAAGTCTCTTTCGAAATTTGTCAAGACCATCCTGAATGAAGCGAAGGATCGAGACCATTTTGAGAAACTGCTTGTTGACCGCTCATATGAAATCGTCGATAAGATGTACGATGCTTTGCAAAAACTGATCACTGGTGTTGAGTCTTTTTACCTTAACAGGAGTACACCCATCACTGTTTCGGAGGGGAAGATTTTCTTACTCCTAGGTACCCTACCCGTGTCCTATTTCCGGAATCCAGAGCTCATCAAGTCATCTTTTGGGTTCCCTGGTATCAACGTGGAAAGGTCTGGGAGTCACTGGGAGATTTCATATGAGTTCCCAATCAAGTTGATGAGCGAGGACGACATAACCGTGGTAACTCTAAGAGATGGTCTAAGGTACCTCACCATGCATGACATGAAGGATCAGATCGAGAAGTTTACAGAGTCAGTAGCTACAATATCCGAGCTTCTAGAGCCCAATGCGGGTGATCGATTAATTGTTCTGATCGAGCGATTGTATGACACAATATATGACGAGGGTATATAACCTCTGCAATAATGAATTTATATCCATTAAATTGAAAGCAAGGTTCTTCTGACTATAGTTTGTAGCACATAAATCATATTTAAAGAAAAAGGGTTATCCGCAAATTCACACATGACGGATAGTAGTTCTATGCTAAGTATACAGCTATTTTTCCTATTTCAGCATTATCATAAACTACATAGATTTTCCGAATAGTTTAAATTCTGAATTCATAATGTGACTCTACCTAATTCCTCCGGGATTAGGTAAGGTTTAGGTGGTAATATGGACAAAACATACAGTAGCAGAGGCTATGAAAAAACTCCGATAGATTCGGAAACAAGGGTCTTTGATATTCTCAACAACAAGTACAAAAGTATCGAAAACAAAGAAAGTCTTGGGTATAAGGATCTCATCAAGGAGAATCTGAATAACAGCTCTCAGATCGGTAAGGAAGTACCAGACTATAACAACGCAATCAGGATTAATACTTTCAAGGACAGGAACTCGCACATAGTCAAGGACCCAAAGAACTTCAAAACGGTCATTAAGTACCTCCGTGAGAAACTCATGGTCAATCCTAGCCACGGGTTGAAGATCAAGGAGAAGAGCTCACCAGCAAATTATATTCATCTACTTCTTGAGTACGACAACGGAGCGTCCATAGGTGTTTTCTACCATGACCTAAAGAGACCTCTTTCAATCAAGGAGATTTTCAACGCGGAGAAGGCTATCAGTTATGCGAACCTCGATGGCGGGCTGATCATCTCTAACAGTATTGGACTCCCTGCTAAAGAAGCTGTGAGCAGAATCAATAGTGACTCGGGAAGTAATGGGATCATGAAGGTTGTGCAGCTTTCCGAGATAGAAAACGAAATTCATCATGCTAGCTGACTCTAGAATGATAGATATTCTAGACAGATGATCAGTAATTTGTACTGAAAATTCAAAGGAAACGAGAATTAAATTATTTAATCGTCTCTTACGATTCAGGATATTCAAAACTAATAATTGACCGAATACTTTAAGTGATAATTTGGGTACATTGATGCACTAGACAAATGGCTGAGAGCGACAAACTCAAGGTTTCCTTAATATTGTTGGGTAAGGAAGCCAATCCCGTATTGGAGATTCTATCCAAAGTTAGCAACATTGACCTCAAAGTAATTTGTGCTACCTTCTTGAATTACGAACTACCGAGATCCGAGGATAAAAAATCTATCATTGTCCGGGACGAACTTATTCAGACTCTGAAATCAATATCTGATGACTTCGAGAAGAATTTTCCGATACCACCCACGATAAAGAATTCGTACATGGAAGATCTGAATGGTATTGAGAGTGAAGACGATATCGGGATAATCTATAACATTAACACAATTGAAGATCATTCAACCAGTCTGGTTGAAACTTTTGATGGTTTGGAAGAGCTCATCGGAGAAGGTCCATTCGAAATACTTCCATTAACAGATGAGGACGATGACATCATTGTCTACAGGAACAAGAAGTGGGCCCCTCTAAGGTACTACTTGGTTTCAAAGAAGCTCCCATTTGACGAATCGAAGTATAATGCGGGTGAGAAGAAGGTGAAGATGACCGGAAAGAGTCTCCACCTTTACGGTGTTGAAGAACTCAAGGATGACAAGCTTCCTGAGGAGACCGCTAAGATCCTTGAAGAGTCAGACATCATCCTGATCTCTTCCACTGATGTGATCTCTGTAGCAATTCTGATGAAATTGGCATCAGTTCTTAAACAGATAAGGAAAGTCGCAAAGGTTGACAAGTCACTACTTATCTGGCCCACAGAGGACGTAGACGAGCAAGAAGATGAGGTTCTCTCCAAGATAGGATACAGCTCAGATATCTCGTCCTTCCTTAAGGACTTCTCAAGTTTCATCGACTATGTGGTCTTAGACCAAGACTCCGATATAGATCTTGATTCAATTATGGAGCATGGTGCCAAATATATCACTGAGAAGCTACCGAGGGTAAATAGCATAGTCGCTCCGAGTCAATACACCGGTCTAATCGAATCACTCTTCTCGATCGGAGAGAGTAGTCTGACTCCAGAGTTCTCAACTGAAGTTGAGGAGGAGGATTCTCTAGATACGGAAAAAAATGAAACCGAGATCACAACTGAAAATGGAACTACAAAATCTATTGAACAGTTGAAAGAGTCGGAGAAAGAGGCTGGAATACAAAAGGTTCCTAAGGATGATCTTATAATAGAAGAGGAGCCCCCAATCATCGAAACGAAGGTGGACGAGGACAAAAGTGGCTCTGATATTCAAGTAGACAAATCCAATGAATCAAATCCAAAATCTGTACCTGAGGAACCTGAGACTGCAGAGAGTAAATATGACCCAGATGTCTCTGAGTCATGGGAAGATGCACTAAAAAGAGCGATTCAGGTGTACATAAGTGAGGAGGACGAAGTTGCATATAACTGGATAATCAAGCAACTTGACAGGGACTCCGACCTAAGGGAGAATATCTCACAAATCCTCATGAACAGAATTCTTGTAGCTGAGGGATCGGCGGCCAAGAAGGAGACAATTACGCTGCTCAAGAAGATGTACGAACATATTAAGCAGTCGGTTGTACAGGTATTCTCTGCCTACCTTCTAAACACAATCACCTCGAAAGAGTTCGAGAAGACAAGAGACTTCGTCTACATATTCAACCTACTCCAATCCGAGATGATCGGCTTCTGTGAGGATATTACAAAGTCTATTATCAAAGACATCACCGCAAAGCGAGAGGATCCACTTGTCTTCGAGATGAGTAAGCTCACTCTTGTCCAGATGGTGATAAACTCAAGGAGGTTGAAGAGGATTGCTATCTCTAGAATCCTTACCATTATGGATGCAAGGATAGATTCTTCACCTACCTACCTATGGAACTTTCTTATGTGCTTTGATGCGGGATCAGTTGCAGTTGAACTTGTGACACAGTTTTCAATTTCAAGATCTGAGGAGCTGATCAATAGAACACCACTCCTCAGATACACGGGCAGTTATTTCACGACCTTGCAGATGGTCATGACATACTGGAAGGCGGGCGACCAACTAGCTATTAAAGAGATAACTGGGTCAATTCTTCCAGACAACACCATACGTAAGCTTGAAAGGATGGATCTAGCAAGTAAGATTGAAAAGTTGGGCACAGTGCCCTTGTCAACTCTCGCAAAAACTCTTGGGAAAGAACCAGAGACCATTGAGAGGCTTATTGCAGAGCTGATAATGAATGACAATATAGATGTTAGACTTGAAGTTGTTGACAACCGAATGATTGTGATGTACAATCCAAAAGACTAGTCAGATAATGCGGGTTTACTCGATCTTCGGAAAAACGATTTAACCCTTTCAATTGCCTTCTCGAATGAGTTTGATTCAATTGACTGCGACTTATCTTTGAGATCTTGGGAACTCTTCTCGTACTCCTCTGCAATGTCCTCTGTATCATCCTGAAAGATATACGATGTCTCGAGGATTATTGAGTCAAGGGTGCTTCCAAAACCTGACGCTAACTCCGACAGATCCATCTCCTTGCTAGCTGATGTCATGACAAGTAGTGAGAACGCCTCCCACGACTGCTGCAAGATATGCTTCACAATGTCAAGGGATTGTGAATCAATGGTGTACGGATCATCCTCACAGGGAGCTGAAAGGACAATTAGGTAGTCTGTATCAGTCTCACCCCTAAAGAAATAATAACGTTCTTTTACAAATCCAATGTCCAGCAGTCTTCCGTGGAGATTCGTCCTACTGAACATTTCTACTGCGGCTAAAAAGCCCGCTAGTAGAACTGCATCGGAATTATCCATCTCAGTCTTATCTGACTTGCCCTCGTATCGCCTTGCAAAGAGAGGAACACCTCCTGTATTGAGTATGAAAAAACTCCTTATAGGCGGCAGAAACTCCTCTGTGTCTTCACTCACTGTGCCAAGTTTATTTGAGGTCTTGATTAAACTTATTATATTTTATTATCCCAAAATTCAATATTTTATAGTTCATTTCACGTAATCTTATTATTACTTCAATTTGAATCGCAACTATAGGATGATCGCAACTTCTGAGTCCACAAAGTCTCAAATCACTGATAAGATGGATATTATCGACAAAATTAGATATACTTATGAGAACAACAAGGCAAAGGTCTTCTCTATAGCGAGCCTAATATCAATTATTCTTCTGATGATATCAATACTTCTTGGTAATATCCTCTTGACTTATAGTGTAGCCATCCTAGCAATGGGTCTTGGAGTGCTCAACTACCTGATGTTCAACGAGATGCTGATTAATCCCGTGACAAAATCAGCTGAGATTATTTCGGAGATGAAAGACTACAACTTCATTCCTCTGATAGATTTGGATGTTTTCCCAGAGATTGCTGCGCTCCCAGATGCAATCGTATCCCTTAACACGACTCTCTCACACCGTTATGCTATACAGAGGCAGGTTGTCGATGTCATCAAGGGTCACACAGCGCTCATCGATGAGAACCTCAGACTCAGCAGAAATTCAGTTGACGATGTCTTCTATGACCTCAACAGCCTAACCAACACACTGGGTCAATCCCAGGGTCAGTTTGAGCACTCGTCAGATCTCCTCGCTCAGTTCAAGGCGACCATGTTTGCCATCAGCAATGAGATCATTGATCTCAAGACTCAGATCAATTCCATTGCTAAGCAGACAAACATGCTGGCATTGAATGCAAGTATAGAAGCTGCCAAGGCTGGGAAGTACGGAAGGGGCTTCGAGGTCGTAGCGAACAATATCCAGAATCTAGTGGAACAGACACGCCGAACATCCATAAAACTTGATGCGCTAAGGGAGGAGATACAGGGGGGAAGTGAGAACATTACCAATAACCTGATCGAGGGTCTGGGTGAATTCGAAAAGAGCATTTTAAGATATGGAGAGATGGTCAATAGACTCACAGCTAATTTAGAGAAGACCGCGGTCGGTATCCAGAACATCAGTCGCTCCAATTTCGAGATTGAAGAGGTTGGGAAGGATCTGAGTGAGATCCTCTAAGCGATATCCATATTCTCTAAGAAAGACTCTATCTCCTTGGCTTCTAGTAGCATAATTTTCTGATTCGTGGAGGAGTTAATTCTTGATGCCTGCTCAATGGCAGCACTGGTGAACTCATTGGATATGATGATCGTCCCGTCGAGTCCGACAGTCTCACTCTGTCTGTAAGCGAGGTTAATCTTGTTCACACCGAGCGCCCTATTCCATGGGAAATACATCACACCGAGGTTGGAGTTGTTCGCAGACCGAATCTTCCCTAGGAACTTGGTCTCTTTACCCCGATGGTCAGTTACAACATGAGTGTCGACATCCCCAAGTCGCCTGAGCACCTTGAAGATCGACATTAGATCAATATCATTTTCATAAACCACCATGAATACAGAACGGAATCAGTGGATAAAAGAAGTTGGCATACGCACAGAATATATACGTATTCCAGACATTATCTCAGGAGCTATTGTTTTTATATCCATATAGAGAAATTATAGTGTAAGGATATGCATGAAGCACTCGATTTTAATACGTACAGGAAGTTTAAACTTCCTTATGTCAAGGATGAATCAGACCTCTCTCGGAGAGTAGGATACAAGATCGGGATAGCTAAGACACAGTTGATTTTTGACTTCCCATTTTTCGGATACATTATTACCCAATTTGATATCTTTCCAACAAGGGATATAGATGGAATGTTGACGGATTTCAAGACTCTATACTACAATCCTGAATCAGTCTTTGACTATACTGTAGAAGAAATTCAGCAATCACTTATTCACCTCATTCTACATCTCATTCTCAAGCATCCAGAGAGGAGGAGAGGGAAAAATAAAGAAATTTTTTCAATTGCTGCGGAGATATCTGTTGATCTTATGATGGAGGATATCATCAAGACCCAGAACAAGACGAACTGGAAGCAACGTGATACTTCCAGACTGATCAACTTTTTGGGTTTGCCTACCGAGAAGATATACAGCATCATCTATGAAGAGGTGGAGTCGATGGAAGATGAGAGCTCCGACTCAAATGTTCCATCTGATGAAATCACAGAGGACATCCTCCAGCAGATCATGGACAGATATGATGCATCCAAAGGATGTAGCTTTGACGAGGCCGCAGACATGATGGAAGAGCATATGACTAGTGAGACATCGAACATGATGTCCGAATCCTTCAACGGCTTGATGAGGTCATCATTCGATCAGATCAAAGACACTGGGAACTTGCCCGAGTCCCTGCGATCATATCTGCAGAACTTGTTAGAGCCTGAACTTCCATGGACCCAACTCCTGCAGAACTACATCCAAAAGACCATCATGGTCGACTGGAAATGGAATCCACCAAACAGGCGATTCATCGGAAGAGGTATGCATCTGCCAAGCCCTAACAAGGAGCACATGACTGTAGTGATTGCAGTTGATACTTCAGGATCAATCTCTCAGAACGAATTGGATACATTTATTTCAGAGATTTATGGCATCATCAACTCCATAACTCGGATGAAGCTGATTCTCATTACCTGTGATACTAAGGTTCATGATGTTTTCATCTTTGAGGATGGAGAGAGCATGGATGGTGTTCCCATGCCTTGGGATGGGATGACCTTCACTGGAGGGGGAGGTACAAAATTCGAGCCTGTCTTCAAATATGTCAATAACCACTTCAACCCCGATCTTCTTTGTTACTTCACGGATGGTTACGGGCTATACCCAGATCCTGACATCGTGTCTTATCCTACTCTTTGGATTATGACCTCAAAGTCTCATCCAAAAGTTACTGTTGGATCTGTAATTTACTTTAACTCTACAAACCAGAATAATAGATAGATAAATTGCTCAATTAATTTACGTGAATGTCTTAGATGTCCTTGCCCTGGATAGTCTTTCGGTTGTTTGCAGCGGCTCTCTCTGCAGCTCTCTCAAGGATTCTCTCGATTCTTGCAGATACAGCCTCGAACACGTCCCCACCGATATTATAGTCACCTTGGGACTTGAGGTATTCACGTACTTTTGATTGAACAACTAGGATTTCTCCTGAGGAGCCTTTCTTTTTGGATTTCTTCTTTGCCATTTGAATTCCTTCCTGATCCCCATCTAACTGCGAATGCAGCGACGGTTCACAAATTATATAGACCAACATTCTTTATAAGGTTTTTTAGGAAACGAATGTCTACGCTATCTGAGCCTTGAAATAATTAATAATATATATTAGGTACATGGTTGAACAACCATCTGTCAAATTTATTGCATTTTCAGATATATGGATTTACAGTGATTGAAAATTGATTTTTTTGTGACTCTGATTTTGAATCCAGATAGGACACCTTCAAATAGGTATACAGTTGGATTCCAATCTAAGGAGGTCAGAAGTACTCTCCTTATTAGTTAGATTATGGATTGATTAAAAATGGATAGCACCTTAGAATTCTACATCCCTATTGGAGACGCAATCATGTAGGAAATACCGCCATATACCACCCATATAGAAATATCATAGAAATTCTAAACTTTAGCGCCTTTTCTATTAACCAAAGCTATTTTACTAATTTCGTACAGTCTAATTTCTCATAACACCTATATTAAGAAGATTCTGGGACGAAAAACATATCGGCCATCATCTTTGTCCCATATATCCTGCATAAATCGAATATATGAGGGATGGACTTTTAATCTCCAGCTATCTATCGTTACATACCATGGGAGAATCCCTGAATATAACTCAGGAGTCTGTACTAGAGTCCACCAGTGACATAATCAACGTGCTCAAGGAGGAGCTTG
>WAMJ01000046.1 GCA_015522385.1 Candidatus Heimdallarchaeota archaeon | reverse complement strand
TGATAGCTATGGAATTATCCTGTATAAGCCTCTGGATACTTAATCATCTGTCGGTAGATGTAACCATCGGTCTCGACAAAGTTACTCCTTTCAAGCTCCCTGAGCAGATCCTCGATCTCGTCATTCCGCTTGTCCATGATATCCGAGAGCTCGTTTATAGTGACCCCATGAGGGTGCTGTGCGAGCACCTCAATGATTTTGTACTTAGGGTTGTAGAATAGAATCTTCTCCAGTAGATCAATCTCTCGTCGAATTTTCTCATACTGCTGTCTGAGCTGGTACACCTCGTTGAGTATCCTGTAGCGTGATGCCCGATTAAGTTCCAGATCCTCCTTGAGGATGTCTATAAGCTCCTCCCTTGCCATAATATTAGCCTCTTGTCGGATGATCTCCTGACCAAAAAGCATCTTTGGATCTTGCTTGGGTGCGTCAGGTTCCTGATCTAGATCATAGCCCAAGATGAGCTCAAGCATGTTATTGCTCTTTGGATCGTTGAGGTACAGCACCTTGAGTTGTGACAGAATGAGGTCGGAGTCGGTGTGGAGGTTCTTGATCTCACCCAGCATGAGTTGTGAGATCTCGGAAGAGTAGTCACCATAGGTAGCCATAGCGATCTTCTTGAGCAGGTTGAATCTCTCGTAAGACTGCTCCCGCAGTAGGCGATTGCCTTCTCTCACCAACTGAACCATACGATTGATACTCGTAGAAGATAGTGGCGAATCCTCGGTGCTGCTCTCCGAAGAGTTCATTATTCTATATGGACTTTCAAGCGTATAAAAGATTAACTAGATGAATCGTCCTAAATGGCAGTGGAATGTCAGCTACCGACGAATTTTAAACGGAGAGACTCTCAAAATGATTAACGATGAAACTCTTCCAAGGAATCCTCGTCAGTTGCAACAGACACCTAGAACGTGCGTGTATCGCGGAGATAAACTACACGCTCATCCAGAAACTGGGTCTAAAGAAATCAGATATCAGGTCACACCTGACTGGGATTTCAGGTCTGGTCAATATAGAGTTCAAGGAACTTGACCCCACACCAGTTGTAAAGCAGATGGCTGAGCTCGAGGTGGAAGAGGAATACTACGTGCACACCCTGAAGATCAAACCAGTTCAAAAGAGCATTGCCGCCGATTATGAGGAGATGAAAGAACATATCCCAGATCTTGTAAAGGACAAACAGGGTAGCTATAGGATCACAATTACCAAGAGACACACCTCGATGAAAAAAGCCATTCTCATCGATGCAGCCGCATCTGTGATTGATAATCCCGTTGATCTTAGCAATTATGACTGGGAGCTTCTGATCGAGATCATAGGGGATAGAATGGGGTTAAGTGCAGTTGACCGGGGTACTGTTTACTCCACAAAGAAAGCATTTGAGGAGAAATCACAGGACAACTGGTTTCTCGACGACTAGAAAAATTTGAGGAATGAACTGCAATTCTCTATTGTTAAATGCTTTTAATATGTCTAGTAGGTATTGCTTACAGCCCCTAGAACCCAAGTTCCTTCTTGAGTTTGGCCTCGAGGTCAGTTGCCCTTTTCTCTAGATCCTCAAACTGGTTCTTCATCGATTTCACACGAACCTCAAGAAGCTCCTTTTCCTCCATCAGTTTTTCACGGGTTTTTGGAACCTCAGTCTTGTAGAAAAGTTGGCCAGAGAGCCTGTAGATTTCGGTGTCATCCGAGAGTTCTTGTATAGCCTCGATTGCTTTCACAGTGTCAGCTAGGGTGGCCTCCATCTGCATTTTGTTCTGCTGGAGGATCTGCAGGTTCTGGGACATGATCTGCAGTTGCTTCAACTCCTCCTGCTGCTTGGGAGAAATATCTCTTGACATAATTCGGCTTGAACACTACTCAAGATAAGTGTATCTCAACAGAACAATCAGACAACTACGTCCGCGACCTCTATACAGGTCTTAAGGATACGGAACACGGAGTTGGAAAATGCCCTGAGCATCACCAAGTCCTTGGCCTCGATCTCAATCTTCACAGTGTGGTCGATGGTTGTGACTTGGAAGTTCGCCCGGTCGGTGCGGCTCTCCTCCGATTCGATCTGCAAATTTCGAAAGACAGCGGATCTGACGTTTTCATCTTCCAGCTCAATCGTATAGACCACTGTGTGCATATATCTAACTAAGCAGATGGGTTCTTAAGCAGTAACAAAGAGTTAATTATCTACGTACTTTCCTAAGAATCAAGTAGAGAACCAGCTCGGTGAGATTAAGGAGATTGAAGATGGTGAGGAGACGGACGGAAAATACATCAAACTGCCCTACAAGATCATAGTACACTCCATCACCAAACAGATTCACAACTGGTTTAGCGGTTCCATTCAGATAGAACAATCCAGTTGTCTCAAATTTCTCCGCTTCAAGATATCCAGGAGGATAGTCGAATAGGTTGATCCAAGCTAGAAAGAGGAAGTTATTATTTGACCGCCCAAAATTTAGAATAGTATTCAGGTATGTGATCTGGTAACTTAGATCCTCCTCCTCGAATGCAGCTACTCCCGTCTCTACGATTGCCCATTTATCGGTCGCGGCAAGTGAGAGATAGAATTTGAGCTTGTCCACTATACGGTCTGGCGATGGACGACCAAGGATACCATCGTAGGTCGACAACCCGAAAACATCATAACTCCCTGACATGCTTAGTGTGAAGTTAACAGAGAGATCATCTTCGATATCGGTACCCTCGAAAATAAGTGTCAAACCGGTTATTCCCAGTATCTCAATCCCGTCAAATTCCCGTAATTGACGTACTCGAGAGTAGACCTCGTGGACGAAGTTAAGGAACTCAGATGGGTTCCTCTCGCGGTAGAAAAAGTTAGGTTCATTGCTGAATGCAAGATATGAGATATCGTATCGAGCAACCAATAACTTCAGGAAGGAGATATATCTCTCAATCACCCGAGTGTCATTCAGCGATAGATCCTGTAGATCCTCGGGTACGAGGAGATCAAGCGTATTGATAGGCCCGATGGAGATCGAGACTCTCATCCCCCGATAACGTAGTGAGGCTATCCAATGATCAAGTACCAGCCAGTTGTAAACACCTTCAGTGAGCTCAACATTTCCCCATAGATATTGCCTGTGCTCAAGGGTTGCTCCAATAGAGCTGGCTACATCGTATCCCCTGTCAGAATAGAGACCGTTTGCATCAGGGGAGTTAATCCACGCAACCGCCCACTCAAAATCACCAGATGTAGATGTGGTACTCAGGACATATGCTCCTGAGAAGTTGGCAACAAGGATCAGGACAAGTAGAGCTAGTGGCTTCATCTTTTTGAATTCACCACGAGCATAGCTAGAGCGAGCACACCGACAGTCAGAAATTCAAATGCCTCTTGGACGAAGTCCAACTGTACGAGGTAGAGCTCAAGGAAAAAACCCAATGAGCCACCGATAGGCACAATCCTGTAATCCTCCGTTCCTTGCTTGGGGATAAGAGCCAATGAAATAAATAATCCGAGGATGATCAGGAGATTCCCAAAAAAAGGTAGTAGTCTTAGGAGCTTAGCAATACCCAGAGAGAAGAAAAACAGGGTTATTGTTCCGTAAAATTGTCGGTGCGTTATCATACTCTACTCACCGAAATAATCGTTAAAAAATTTACCCAACCCGTTAGTACTGGCTCTGAACCTGATAATATACAACATGGACTAGTTAAAGAAATGGTAGGAAATTAGATGGATGTAGGATTAAATGCGAAGCCTGTCGGATGTATCACAGTCCGAAGAGGTTTGCCACACCAGGGTTCAGCTCTGCAAGCCTTTCCTTAGCGAGGATCTCGTAGTACTGTCTGATAATACCAGTGGTAAGCAGAATACCAGTACCACTACCTATTGCTCCCATGAAGTCTGCTAGAGCAGCCAATAGTCCGATGAAAATACCGCCTAGGAAGGCAGCATAGGGGATGTACTGCTGGAGATATTTCTCGATGATTACCTCGTTCCTCCTGAAACCTGGAATCTGCATATCTGCATCGATGAGCTGCCTCGCTACATCACGGGAGGACATACCTGCAGTCTCAACCCAGATCATCGCAAAGATGGTACTGAACACTACCATGAGAATAAGGTAACCCATCGCCTGTATTGGTTGATCTACAACGCTCTGGATTCCTCGTGGTGGGGTCGTGTAAGAAGCGAGTCCATCGACGGGAACCTGTTGATTACTCCCCTCAGGGGTCTCCCAGACTCCGAAGAAACGTGTTATAGTACCCATAGTACCAGGGTCATTCTCGTAGTTGCTCCTCAGAAGGTTGCTAATCAGGTAAACATTGGCAAATAGTGCTGAGACCAGAATGACAGGGATGTTTGACACATAGAGGAACTTGATGGGGTACCTTGCAGGCATCCTGTGGTCAGCGTGCTGCACGGGGATCTCGATCCTCATTGACTCGAAATAGATCACGACTGCAAATACCAATATCGTGGCAAAGAGATTGAACATATCCGAGGAGTTGTTCACCTCTGGATGCCACAGACCTTGGTAGATATTGTTCCTTGCGATGGATTGCACGAAGAACAAGATTGCGCCGGCAGGATATGAACATTCAGATCCAGCATTAGTAACGTTCGGACAAGCATTCACCGTAGAGATATCGAATGAACCTCTAACAACCCTGAAACTTACAGAGGCTGCGATGAACAATGAAATACCTGATCCAAGACCGTATCCCTTCTGCACAATTTCATCCAAGAGCATGATTGCAGCACCGGCCATCGTCAACTGAAGGATCACAATCGCTTGGGTCTCCAGACTATTCTGAATCTCGGTACCGTATGCACCACCAGCGATGTAGGCAATTGCCTCGAAGATGGTCATCAGTATAGCCATGAGCTTCTGTGCACCAGTATATAGTAGCTTATCATCGGGGTCATTGAAATCGACCTTTATGATCTTTGAACCGACCAAGAGCTGTAGGATCATTCCAGCAGTGACTATGGGGCCGATACCGAGTTCGGCAAGTGATCCTCTTTGAGACGCAAGTATGGCTCGGAGAGCAAAGAACGGATCCGGTTGATTGGTATCCTGGGTAATACCTGCTACAGGTATGTTCAACATCATCAGATACAAGATGAGAGCCGCGAAGGTAAAACCGACCTTCTTGTTGAAGGACGGAGTCTTCTCGGGTTTCTTCACCTCAAATACTAAGCCGATAAACGGCTTAAACATTCGTAGGAATAAGCTAGTCATAATTAGTCACCGCGGAGCTGAGTTTTTCTCAGCGAGTTATTGTTAAGTTGTGGAGAATTCATGCGTTATTAAATCTAAGCTTGTGTGGCTGACGCGAAAGGTAATAGTATTGGGGATAGTGAAGCGTTGGGAAGCTTGTATGAGAAGAGTTCAGTATAGTCTAGTGCAGTGTTCCAAGCATACCATTAGAATACTCGGGAATTATTTCTGTTCTGTCAATATCCAGACAGTATGGAATGTCTTGCTGGATCCTCTGCAAGCGAGGACTGGACAGCTGCTTCCTCACCGTTGTTTCAAAATTCTCAACGGAGGAGAACAGGTCACCATCATAACGATGACCAATCCTCTCAAGGATCTTAGAGGCGATAAGCTCAGCGGTCAACTGATCCTCAGGAGATCTGACCCTCGAACCATTCCTCAAGGTTCCCATTGCGACAATGCTGACATCAAGACCATTATCGAGAGTGGAAAGGGAGTGGTGAACGACTGCACTGAGATTCCTAGGGCTGGCGACAATCACCTGCTGTGCCCTCTGAGATGCAAGTAAGCCCTGAGTGCCATTGGTCGTGCGCAGAACCACAGACTTCCCCCTCAATTGTTCTCCAATACGCTCGATAGTCACCGGAGAGTTATCGTAGTCAAACATTGCAGGTTTCACACCATCTACCTCCCCCACCCTGACATCTGCGTTAAGAGTCATAGCCTCCTCAACAGTTTTCACTGGTATGACCCTGTCTGTAAACTTCAAGAGTGCAAGGATGGTGTTGGATGCTCTGATGGTATCGATGACGATGTTGAGTCCGTGTCTAACTGCAGCTACCTCAGCACCCGATGGGAACTCTTCTATGTACAGCTGTTCTGTAATCCTCACATCCAAAGTACATATCTAAGGTTCATAATCCTGTGGGAACAGGTTAAATACTTAGGAGAATAGTATTTGATATTTATGCTAGAAATAAGATAACTAATCGAGATGGCTCTTTCGAGATGCCTTTGACCTCACACGTACCTGCTTGAAATGAACTGCACAGCTCACACAGAATATCGAGGTCTCCCTTCTCCTCGGGATGTTAGCACCTGCTTCCCTGAGCTCCTTTGCCAGACGTGCATCGACGATCGAGATATACCTCGTCCTCTTCTTAGCCTTGTCGGCTGGAACCTGCCTTCCACAGTTGCTGCATTGAACGTTGCCGGCTCTACCCTTAGAACCGCCGGATCGGCCACCGCCTCTCCTCTTTTTGGTCATTTAGTACATCACCTTCGTGATCATAATACACCAACTATTACTGATATTTTTAATACTTCAGATAGATGTGACCCTGAAGGTGTGTGTGGTCAGCTCGCGACTGCGTACTGTATTGGTCTGCATTGGTTTCATAGTAGCTGGTAGCAGGAGTGAGCAATCCAGTATTACTCAAATAATACCTCCATATTCCGACCACCTATATTCACCGATTCACATCGGCTATCAGGAGTGAGTGATGCTTGGCACTAGTCTGTAGAAATTGTAGCGATCAGACTCAGCTTATGCTGTGCCGAAACTGTGCATCACTCTCGTGCAGAAGCTGCCTCGAGGAGTTCGAGGAACCCAGTTACCTCTGCCCTGAATGCAATATTGAGAGACCCGGAGATACCTGCGGGATCTGCGGAAGCGATTGCTCAGTAGTATCTTCGCACACAGTCACCCAGTGCCCAATTTGCGGAGACCGGAATCTGGGCGACCCCCATGCTTTACTCATCTCCCTCCCTAAAGAGTACTACGACACATTAGCAACTCTCAACGACGTGCAGAAAGATATCGGGAAGCTTCACGATCTACTCTCCAAGATGATCGCACAGGTACAGTACGCACGTTTCCTTGGTCTCTACGGTTTCCCATCAATCGAGAGGAAGTTACAGTTCTTGGCCACACTACTCGCGGAACTGAACCACGAGGCGACTGAGCAGTTAAACACGGTGAAGAAGGAATCCTACTCGGAGCTCAGGAGTGTGAATTACTTCAAGAACGTCACAATTGACCTCTACAGAGTAGCCTACTTCAAGGTCAAATCGGTTCGTGAAAGAGTTGGTATCTACCGATCTATTATACAGAATTACATCTCGGTTGTCAAGTCCAAGTTCAGGATGTTCATCCCTGATTTCGAGCTTCTCCAGTACCACCAGGACAGCTACCTCATGGTCAGGAACCTCCTCCCAGTCACCGAGCAGTATGTCGTCGCGGTCATTCCCAACATCTCGGTAGGAGGATCGATCTTCGGCCGTACAATGAAGAAAGTCAGTATTATCTTCAGGGAGACAGAGCTTCACCTGATGAGCTTGGATCACATAGATCCCATAAAGACAAGGATCACCATCGACTACTCGGACATCATCGAAACACCACTCCTGAGGAACAACATCAAGGGGGTAAGGATACAGATGAGAACCGTTCACGGAAACTACGACCTCAGGGGGTCAAAGTCAGAGCTCAAGGTCATCCAGACTTACTTCAAAATGATCAAGCTAGAACCCCAGTACTATGTTGTACCCAGTGACAAGGACATCGAGACTCTGCACAAGATGCTCCCGAACACCAGCAGGTTGGACAAGGAGATCAATGGTTTCCTTGAAATCATCCACTCAAGGATCTTCACTGTAGACTCCGACAGGGACACAGACCGGCGGATGACACAGCACGAGGCTCAAAGGGCACTGGACGAGATAAACCAGCAGATGATCGTCCTGCACAACCTCGTTAGGAGTGAAAGAATCACGATGCAGCAGTACTTCGATGAGTTCAAGCGGCTCAAGGAAAGGGAGCAGGAGATCAACCTGACCCTCAACCGAGGACGGAGGACACAGCAAGATACGAATCCGTTCAACCGCAAGGGTATACAGCTTAACATAACCTACAATGAGAGCGTAGACCGCGAGGAACAGGACGAGGAAGAGCCTCATCCCTACAGTCCCGATTTCTATACCAAACGATCAGTCACCTCTGTATTTGATGAGTTTGATGATCTCGACGATTTCCACCTATAGGGCAGCATCCAACAGCAGTAAAGTCGAATACCTCCATAATCAAATACACCATGAACCCCCAGCATAGTACCTGACGATAGTTCGAAAGACATAGTATTAATAGAACGGTGGTGAATAGAGTTGTAATGAAGTCCAAACTTCTGGCACTGATCATAGTGGGAGCGATGCTAGTCTCACCAGCTATGTCACTCGCTAGAGCTCCACAAGAGCCGGCGAATGTAGCTCCCACACCAGAGATCTACACACCGAAATTCGACCCATTTAACACGAAAGAGCAGATGACATTGTCTCCACTCTTCACCCCGGACAATGCCCTGTACATCTATTCGAGCTGGCTGAAGAAGGCCAATACCTCGATAGATATCCAAAACCAGTACATTACCCAGTTCGACGACTCGGTCTCATGGGACAACGACCCCAACCCTATAGTCCGCGAGATCGTCAACGCGAAGAACCGAGGTGTGACCGTGCGTGTGCAGGTAAGAGGTGATAGCGACAGTGACGACGTGACCTCCTACCTACAGAGCAAGGGCATATCTGTAAGGTGGATGGGAAACTCTGCTAGCAACCCTGACGGAGAATACCTGAGTGCCACACACAACAAGCTGGTCATCATCGACAACAAAGTAATCCTCATCAGCAGTATCAATTTCGGAGAGAACGCCTTCACAAACAACAGGGAGGCAGGAATGGTCATCCAGAACGCAAACGCGGCCAACTATTTCACCTCTGTCTTCAATTCAGACTGGGCGGACGGAGAGCAGCCAATCCCAACTCAGAGGATTAGGGAGGAAAGACCAACCACCAGTAGACCAAAGCAGCTGACTGGTTTTCCCAGCCACACCAATATCCCACGAGCGAACTTCACGGGCGTGTACAACATCTCGCTCTACGTCAACCCGGACAACGCAGATGACGTGATCTTCAAGGCTCTGAAGAGCGCGAAGAAGTCCATCTATGTCAGCATGTACACCATATCCAGACCCGATTTCAACAACACTCTGATCGAGCTGAAGAAGGCGAATCCCAGCATCGACATTCAGGTACTCATCTCCAACAGGAGAGTGGGAGGAGGCGAGAATAGAGATACCTATGCTGCAGCAGTCTCACTCGTAGAGAACTTCATCCCAGTGTACAACTCAACCAAGGACGATGACAAGGTGGATGGATTCTACCACAACAAGTACTGGATCATCGACGGGAAGACCACCTTCATATATTCCGGAAACTGGAGCCCGAGGTCCGTGACACCACCCGAGGACAGCTACTCCTCCGGAGACCCCAACCGTGATATGGGTGTGGCAGTCTACGACGCCCCAGATATTGCGGACTTTGTCAAGACCGAGGTCTGGGACAAGGACGTCGCGGTAGCCGACGCATGGGACCTTCCGCTGGGTGTCTCTCAGAGCAGCTTTACAGATGGTGAGGTCGTGGATGGAAGCGTCAACCTCAAGGCTGCGGCCTTCGGCCTGACCAATGCCACCCTTAGCTACTCCTTCGGAACCGTCAGCGGTACGGTCGACTCTGACTCAATGGACGTGGAAGTCAACACAGCTGACCTCGATAACGGAGTCACGACCTTCAAGGTCACAGCTACTTCCGACCAAGGAAGTTACTCCGATGAGGTCAAGGTGACAGTCGCCAACTACGCCTCGGGCGAGAACTGGAGGGTACTGATCACCGAGCTCCTCCCGAACCCAGATGTTGTCAGCGACACCGAAGGGGAGTTCATCGAGATCAGTAACTCATTCCCGTTCGACGTGCTCCTTACAGGCTGGCAGATCGGTACAGCGAGTGATCTTATGCCCTTCCCCGACGACTATGTCATACCCGCCTACACTTCAGTGGTGGTTGCAAGAAGCAAGGCAGGTCTGCAATCAGGGTACGGAGTAGATGCTGATTTCGAATTCGGCTTCTCACTTGCGAACACGAAAGGAGAGGTTCTCCTTTACAACGCCTTCAATGAGATCATCGATGATGTAGCCTACGGTACTGCGACTGCCACAGATGGCTCGGAGACTGTCGAAGCACCAGGTGCGGAAGAGTCCATCGCAAGGGATCCAATGTATCTCGACACCAACAAAGCGAGCGACTTCACACTGAGCACCCCCGACCCCAAGGGCACTGTACCCCAGCAACCACTGGCAACTGGTACAGAATCTATAACGACAACAGGGGGAAGTGACAGTCTGACCGATATCGGTGAGGTCCCACTGAGCATTCTCCCGGTCATCACTGCGTTCGTCGCTTTACCAGTACTCAGGAGGAAGAAGTAGATTGGCTAGACTGAGGTTCAAGGTTCCGACATGGGAAGAGGGCAGGGAACTGGTCGCCGAGATCTCCAGCAAGCTCGGAGTTCCGAGCAAGGAGGAGGACGAGTACCTCGTGATCGAGGACGAAGGATACAGGATAAGCATGATGCCTGACGAACGTGGTTTCGCCTTCTTCATGATCAAGTACTCCGACGAGAGCCTCATCGACAAGCTCAATCCACTTATCTCACAGTTCACGTAACCCATACTGAAGAATCCAATCAGATTAGCACGATAATATCCCACTATTCTTGCAAGTATTAATCAAGGTTGAAATTTACAGAGGATGTGGATAAAAAGGAGTATCACTCGAATTCTCAAGGAGACTATAACAACTCATTGCACAATTGCGAGGATTGCGGGAACGAGCTGATAAGTTGCTACTGTGACAGTCGGCTATACCCCAGCACATCCGAGATAAAGAGGAGAAAGAGATTCAAGAAGCGGATGGGAGGAAAATCCAAAAACCCGGTTAATTTTGGGACATTCATAATGGCCGTGATTTCCACCATACTCCTGTTCATAGGTCTTCTCTTATTCGCATTGACTTCTGAGGGATTGGTTGGATTGCTCATCCCCGGAATATTCTTCACAATATTCGGCTTGGGAACCTTTGGGACTGTGGTCATGGACTTCCGAAGACGAAAATATCACAGACCAAAGCGGAAACGTCTGAGGAGAAGATAGAAGGTCCTTGTATCAAGGTCCTCAAAGCACTACTTACCCTCAGGAGAAGGAAGAAAGATTAATCAGAAGAGCAGGGATAAGATACACTAATACCAATAGATCATATCAAACTAATTTTACTTAAAATAGTCTCCATTCACTGCGACTAACAAGGTCTGCAGAATAAGCTCGAATAACAGGTGATAGTGTATTCTCATTCATGAGAGGTCTTATATGCCAATTCGGGTTTCAATTTTGTGCTTGCTACATTATTTCTGGGGATCTATACTCTAATAATCCTCTTCACCCTATACTCCTTCTTCCGAATTGACAGCGGGATACAACCAAGCGACATCATAGTCAAAGAACTACCTAGGGTCACAGTGATAGTTCCTGCACGGAACGAAGAACAGAAGATCGAACGATGCCTACGGTCATTGACAATCCAAGACTACCCCGATTTTGAAGTGATTGTTGTCGATGGCAACTCCGAGGACAGGACAAAAGAAATAGTGAGTGAACAATTCCCAAGGGTTTCGCTCATCGAAGAACCACCTCGTCCTGAGGGATGGGTTGGAAAACCATGGGCTTGTCACGTGGGGTTCAAACATGCCAGTGGTGATGTGCTGCTCTTCACCGATGCAGACACAGTTCACCAGAGAGATTCACTAAAAGTCCTCGTTAGCACGCTGATTCAGAAGTCAGATGGGTTCCTCACCACCGTGACGAGAATAGAAATGAAGAAATTCTGGGAGTACACCCTGATATTTATCTTCCAGATAATCGCGCTCTCTCTCCAAGGTGCAAGAGGCTCAGATGGTAAGCACTTAGCCAATGGACAGTACATGATGTTCACTAGGGATGCATACAAAGCGATCGGTGGACACGAACATGTGAAATCCTCGGTGATCGAGGATATGGAACTGGCAACTGCTGGAGCACAAAGTGGTATCCCACCCGTAGCCTGCATTGCCACACACCTTGTCTCAGTCAGGATGTACACTACTTTCGAGGACCTTATAGAAGGTTTCTCGAAGAATATGGCACTGGGAACACAGAAACTAAGTCTCTCCTCGATGGCTAGGGTAAATGCACTATTCTTATGGATAGGAGGAATATACATTTTCCCGGTAGCAGCATATTACTTTCCAATAGATCGCCCCTATTACCTCTGGTCGTTTGTAGTATCATTTGTCTTGTACACAAGCATTGCAATCCTCGGGGAGAAGCAGCTCACGAGGAAGGTAACCTATCACCCCGTTTTCTTTCCGATCTACATGGTGATTGTGACCTATATCATTGTGAGATCTATGATGCTCGTCTATGTCAAGAAAGAGGTGAAATGGAAGGGACGAGCATACAAGGTCTAGTTCACGGTGACCAAACTCATATCGTCCGTGAAATAGGTTAGCTTCTTGACGTTGGTCAGATAGCCTAATTATCCATCATGAGATATCACAGAAAAACAAAGCAATTTTGGAATTTGTCCGATTCTCATCTTATTCCCATAACCATATCCAACTGCAAGGATGATTAGATACAGAGCTTCAGATTTGTATTCACAGTAATTCACGGACAAATAGTGAATCTTTATATACAACCAATTGCCATCTACCTTTAGCGATATGTGTGGAATCATAGGAATAACCCAGCACACCGTCAACGGTGTTGGGAATGTAATCTACGAGGGTCTGACGAGGCTGGAGTACAGGGGTTACGACTCTGTTGGTCTCGCTGTCCTGACCGACGACTCGAATATCGAGATCGCCAAGGACAAGGGACCAATCAAGGAGGTTGGGACACAGCTACACTTCAGCGACTACCAAGGAAGGGTGGCCATAGGTCACTCCCGGTGGGCGACGCACGGACCCCCTTCTCAGAAGAACGCCCATCCTCACCTCTCCATGGGAGGTAAGGTGGCAGTTGTTCACAACGGTATCATCGAGAATTTCCTCGAGCTCAAAGAGATGCTTGTCGATGAGGGCTTTACCTTCAAGAGTGAGACGGACACTGAGGTGATCCCGAATCTCATGGAACTCTACCTTAATCAAGGCATGGAGGTTTTCGAAGCGATAAGGAATCTCGTCGGAGTGATCAAGGGGACCTTCGCGATAGTGATGATCACTACGGCGGATCCTGACAAGATCTACACCTTCAGGAGGGACAACCCGCTGGTTATAGGCATCGGGAAGGAGGAGAACTACTGCGCCAGTGACATCCCTGCATTCCTGCCCTACACCAACAAGGTGATTGTCCTCAAGGACGACGAGCTTGCGGTTCTTGATCCGGACAGTGTGCAGATCTACGACCTGAAGACATGGAAGCTGAAGAAGAGAAATCCGAAGACCATAAACTGGACTGCAGAAGCAGCGCAGAAAGGGGGGTATCCCCACTTCATGCTCAAGGAGATCCATGAGCAGCAGAAGGTTCTAAGCACTCAACTCTCCACTCAGAGGGAGGGCATCGTGAAAGCCGCGGAGTTCTTCAAGAAGGACAAGATCGTCCTCGTTGCTGCCGGTACCGCGTTCCACGCCTCCATGGCAGCGTACTACACATTCCAGAAGTTCGGGGGGAAGGTCGTCGTGCCGTGCATTGCCGCGGAGTGGGACTCGGTCGAGGCGATCGTCGACGAGAACACCCTCATCGTAGCCTGCTCCCAGTCTGGCGAGACCCTCGACACCATAAAGGCCGTCAAGGTTGCCCGCGAGAGGGGAGCGGATGTCCTCGCCATCGTCAACGTCACCGATTCCACACTGACAAGGCTAGCAGACCACGTCGTCTACATCCACGCTGGTCCCGAGATCGGCGTCGCAGCGACCAAGACCTACACCACCCTTGACTTCGCCATCTGGAGGATATTCTACGAGTACTCCCGGATGAACTCTCTCTTCAGCGACGGGGAGATGAGGGAGTTCAAGGAGGCGATCGAGAGAACCCCAGAGATCGTGGCGAAGATGGTGCAGAGGTACGAGGCGCAGTCGCGGAAGATAGCGAAGTGGCTGGCCACGAAGTCCTCGATCTACTATTTGGGACGGGGGATATCCTACGTCTCCGCTCTGGAGGGTGCGCTGAAGATCAAGGAGATATCCTACATCCACGCGGAAGCATTCCCAGCAGGGGAGTCCAAGCACGGCCCCATTGCACTCATCGAGGAGGATTTTCCCGTTGTGTTCACTATTCCGAGGGACGACAGCAGGCATAAAATGATGGGCAGTGTACAGGAGATGAAGGCAAGAGGAGCGACCACGATCGGGATCATTGAGGAGGGGGATGAGGAGATGAAGTCGCAGCTCGACCACGTCTTCGAGGTTCCCAAAGGGGTTTCAAAATTCCTCTCGACGACAAACTACCAGATCCCGATGCAATTCCTGGCGTATTTCACCAGCATTGCTCGGGGGTACAATCCCGACAGACCGAGGAACCTCGCCAAGTCGGTGACAGTGGAGTGATGAAAGAATGAAAGGAGTAATACTAGCAGGTGGACACGGTGAGGAGCTTCACCCATACACGCTGGACAAACCAAAGGCCCTTGTGAAGATCGTGGGGAAGGAACTCATCCTCCACACCATCGACAGACTGACCGCGCACAACATACGGGACATCACCGTCGTGACCGGGCACATGGGCAGGCAGATCAGGCAGTTCCTCGGTAACGGGAACAAGTTCGGGATATCCCTGAGCTACGTTGAGCAGAAGGAGGAGGGAATTGACGGGGCTATTGCTGCCCTCTCGAAGAAGTTCTCCAATGAGGAACAGTTCGTGCTTCTGCACACGGACATCATCGCAGACCAAGGCATCCTCACCCGCACACTCAACGCTGTGAACAACCTTGGGACGGACATGGGACTGGCGGTGACACTGCAGGAGGAGGTGCAGGATTTCGGTGTGGTTGATCTGGACGCGGACGGCAAGGTCAAGCAGGTCTACCCCTCGGGAGACTCTGGTCACGGGAACTACGTGGTAGCAGGGACATTCGTCTTGACGGGGAGAATCTTCAACTACATCGACGGGGGAATACCCTTCAACCAGTGCTTTAACAAGTTCATCGAGGACGGTGGGGAGGTCGCCACGGGGATCTGGAACGAGAGCTGGGTAGACGTCGGGAGACCGTGGGACATCCTCAGGGCGTCCAAGCTCGTCCTTTCCAAGATCGAAAACATGGTGATCAGCAAGGACGCTGACCTCGATCCCAACGCCCACGTGACCGGCAACGTCATCATCGAGGCGGGTGCACGAGTCCTCAGCGGAGCGGTGATCAACGGCCCCGCTTACATCGGGAAAGACACCCTCATCGGCAATAACTCCCTCATCAGGGAGTACTCGGTCGTCGAGGAGGGAGCCATCGTCGGTATGGGCTGCGAGATCAAGACCTCGACCCTATTGCCACAAAGCACCATCGCAAGGCTGTCCTACATCGGTGACTCCATCGTCGGTGAGCGGACGACGATCCATGCAGGTTGCGTCACCATCAACAATCTCCCGGGCCAAGACGTGATCCAAGCAAAGATTGGGGATAAGAACTACACCATCCCGCTCGGCAAGTTCGGAGCCATAATCGGACCGGAGGTCTACATCAATCCCAACTGCACGCTGTACCCGGGGACCTTCATAGACAGGGGAACAATCCTTGAGCCCAATACGTTATTGAAGTAAGTTCAGTTCTCTCTCTGCGGATTCTCGTACGAGGAGTCGGGATCCTTGTAGCTCTTACGGAGACCCCCCGCTACTGAATACCCGCCGTGGAAATCTACTCTCTCTCGAATAGGGTGGGACATAACACCACCGATAAGCACCATCACCGCACCCACAATAAGTGTGTAGAAGCCAAAACCAAGTCCTACGACGATCTTGTCTTCATACATATTAAGGAGCTGGAAGTTGGTGTCAAAGGTCTCGACCATGATGTTAGCAGCCAAGACCCCGGCAAGTAAGAAACCGATGACCGAGTGGATCAATCCAGATTTCTCTCGATTGATATTCCTGATAGCAATTAGGGCGGAAAGGACTGAGAGGACGTACAGCGTTCTGAAGAAGGCAGAGTAGGCGTTGAAAAGCCCGAGGAATATGTCGTATCCTACCACGTAGTTTACAGGTAGAAAGAAGTCTAGTGCAAGGATAAGTACCCCGAGTTTGGTCAGCTGGAGGACTCGCTTCCTTTGATCTTTATTACTCATAAATATTACATACTTGGAATGCCCTTAAGTATTTTTCCCACAGTAGATAGCATTTTTACCACTGGTGAACCTTCAGTCTGAAGAGGGTGATTGCCTGGCTTGCGAGAAGGGACTTCGAGCTCAGGGATACCCTGTGAACAACTGGGATATAACTCTGAAGATCACGCTTGTCCTCATCGGTGAGGTCCCGTTGGGCACCGAGAATCAGCACCATCCGAGGGATATCTGCCGGGTCTACGAAATCAAGAAATGTAGATATCGATGAACCATCCTCCGTCAGCTCGATGAAGATGGACTCCTCTGAGAACACCTGAAGCAGATCACCGAGTGCACCCTCCGTCCAGTAGTCCTCCCAGTGATTCTTGAGATGTGCTGCAGCACTTGACTCGTCCCCAAGATCAACACCGCTGCTGATGTGGAGCCATCCCGTAGGCTCCGATCCCTTGAGATAGGCGTAGATCTCGCTGTCGTTGATCGGTGAGTTCTGGGTTACCTTCCTTGTCGCTGCGAGTATACATCTGACAACAACGTCAATCCGCCCGTGCCCGGGAGTGTCTTTCAGTGAGAATCCCGGATTACCCTTAGCCCTCTGACTTATGAGCAGAAACTTCACAGGTTGCATTATCATCGGATGTCCTTAAGCATTGTCGTGTAAATCTTTAAATCCGCTACCGAAAATTCACAGATATGGAACACAATGGAATAGTCCTTGAGGTTCTCGGAATGCAGGTACTGAAGTGCACGTGCCATGAGATGTGGATCCTCGACGGAGATGAGCAGGAGGGTCTTCAGGACGAGCAACTGGTACGGGTACTGGTAGAGATAGCACAGGAGAGGGTGAGAACGCTGACTCCGGACGTACTCACCTCGTGGGCCAGATCTGCTCTGTCACTGGATCAGGAGCCGAACGACATGGAAAACCTCAGGTACATCGAGCACCGGCGTAAGGAGCTCCATCAGATGATTGAGGACTTTGAGTTTCTCGAAGTGAAAAAGACATACGGGTAGCCCCGCTGTGATGTCATGAGGGACATATAAAATCATTATATTTGAGAATCTATAAAATACGGTATTTACAGCCGCTTACGTCTTAATATGGGAAGGAATACCAACACCATCACCCACACCGTGAACGGCAGAGGAGAGGGGGCGGTGGTTGATTCCGAAGACACAGTCTCCGTCAAGGCCTCAGAGCTCGAATCATCGGTGCTACTCGAAGTTTCATCACTCGACACCGTCTGTGCGGAACTCGTGGAGGACGTACTTGTCACTGTCTCCGATGACGCTTCCGTCGATGTGGTACTCGTGGAGACCGTACTCGAAGTAGTAGTTGTAGTACCAGCTGAGGAGGTTTCGGTGGTAGTCACAGGTTCAGGTAGCTCAATGAATATCGTCGAGACTGTGTACGTAACGTTCAGATCGAATGTCCATACGCTCAGGTAGTACTGATCTCCCGCAGTGAGGATAACCGAATCGCTATCAAAGGGGCTGTAGCTTGAAGCCCTGATAGACATGTAGTCTGGGCTGAAGGTGTCAGAGTTATTGTTCACATCCAAGTAGACGCGTGGATAGGAGTCATTGGATCCCACCAGCGAGATATTAACACTTAACTGTCCATAGGACAGGTTTCCCAGTAAGTAGAGATCATAGTCATCCCTTGCATCGTTGCTCGCTTCAAGGAGCCCTTCACCAACAGTTCCAGTGAATGTGCTGTTCACTCCAACCGTGGGTGCGGTGGAGTATTCGCTGGATGCGTCTCCACCACTGCCAGCATCATTCTGCAAGGGTAAAGTTGCAGAGATATAGCTGAGTGTGAAGGAGTATGTGGTGTTCCAGCTGTGTGCAACCATCATTACGATGTACTGATCAGCCGCTGCAATTGGACTCTTGAAGCTCACAGAGGTGGAGAATAATCCAAGAGATTCTGAGTAAATTATCTCAGCACCGGGTGTGAGGACAGAGATAGTGAGATCTGTGTAGCTCTCGTCGCTGGATCCACTGACATCCAGAGAGAGGTACCCCTCGCCCGGTACATCGACGTAGAAGTAATCCGAAGAGTCGAGATATCCGGAAGAATCCACGTTCCCGTTTCCGAGATCACCGGTGTAACTGGTGTCGAGCTGTACAGTGGTTCCCGTAAGGAGCTCTGTATCCCCTCCTGTATTTGCGTCGTCCTGAGAGTACGAACCTGCGGTATTTGAGATAAAGAAGAGATAACTCACTGAGTCACTGTAACTCTGGATCCGCAGATCAAGCGCGGTGGTGTCCAGCACAGGAGCCACAAGGGTGAAAGAAGGATCACTACTGAAAAGACTCTCAATGGCCACAGTGAACCCGTTCTTGAGAACAGATACCGTGACCAAGCTGGAGTTCTCAGGATTGAGAATCTCAAAGTACACCGAGACATAACCCGAGGTCGAAGGGGTGTAGCTGTAGTAATCGTCGTTGTCACTGTCCCCATCGATGTTTGTGAACAGGTCTCCGAGTGTCCCCGTGTAATTGTTCCCAGAGTAAACTGAGGGAGAGGACACTGAAGTGTCAGGGGCGTCTGCCCCAGAACCAGCATCGTCCTGTGTTGTCTGAGCCCAGGTCGTAGGTGCAAGACCCATGACCATCGCTAGTATTAGAAATACTCCAAGTAAGAGAGATATGTTTACCTTTCCTCCCATAGTCTGATAAGTGTCGGTATGCTATTTATGTTTTCCGCTACTTAGTGATCGTACTGCTCCGCCCACTGTATCACCGGGATCAGCCGATCGTACAACTCTCGACCCTTCTCAGATAATGTATACTCGACCCGAGGAGGTATCTCACCATACATTTTCCGTTCAAGAAGTCCAATACCGACCAGCTCCTTGAGTCGTGCAGCAAGTGTCTTCGGACTGATCTTTCCCAGCTTGTTCTGGATCTCGGTGTAACGCAGTGTCTTGTGATTGCCGATTGTCCCGAGTATCATCAGGTTCCATGACTTTCCGAGAAACCGTAATACTCCCTCCATTGCGTGCGGGCAGATATCACCCGGTAATTTCTTCATCCTGCAACCAGAGTCCTCATTCACTACTTTCAGATCTTTCATACAATCACCACGAAGTTCTCATCAATGCTACCACGACTGTACTTCCTCTTTGTAAGTATAAATACTTCCACTTTGGAACAATTGATGAACACCCCCATATCCTAGCGAAAAACAGGTATTCAATGTTATCCATAAAGGGAGGAGGACATAAACCCTCAACTCATCTGCACATGTGTATTTGGTTCTTTGGCGCAGATGTATTTCCGATACGATACACCTCTAATCCAATCACGCCACTACTTCCCGTCTGGAAAGTGACTACCACATCCCCCACTTGATAGTTTAAGTACTTCCATTCAGATAGTACTGTAGGGATTCACACCATGAGTATCGGCAATTCGAAACAGCAAACTCACCTCGTCAAGATCGGAGGTATGCAGTGTTCCTTCTGCGTGCAGAGTATTGAGAAGGCACTGAGAAGAATGGACGGGGTAGAAACAGCATCTGTTAACCTCTCACACGAGGAAGCCCTGATCGAGTTCAATCCTGAGAAGCTTGACAGCCAGAAGATTGACGACACACTAGTCGACCTAGGTTACACTGTCAGGGATCCAAAGAAGGTCAGGACGTTCGAGGAGGAAGAGAGAGAGATAGCAGAGAGCAAGAGGGAGCTTGTGAATGCAGGAATCCTCACAGGAACAGCACTGACAATGATGGTCCTCGGGTGGATGGGGTATGCACAACCGTGGTTCAGGTTCGTCCTTCTGGCACTCAGTCTGGGAATGATCTTTGGTGTTGCTAGAAACATATTAGGTATGGCCATCAGCTCGTTAAGACGAGGTATCTACAACCAGCATGTGCTCATGGAGTTCGGTGCCTTCGGCGGTCTCGTAGGGGGAATTGTAGGTTTCTTCGTCAGCGACTGGCCGATGATGGACTTCTTCGGAGCTGCGATCTTCATCACAGCCTATCACATCCTCTCTGGCCATGTCTCACTTATAGTCCGGACAAACAGCTCACGGGCGATCATGAAACTCATGAAGCTACAGCCCAGCACCGCAAGGGTGATCAAAGACGGGAAGGAGACGGTCCTCCCCATCGAGGAGGTACAGGTAGGAGACAGGGTACGTGTCCGACCAGGTGAGAGTATTCCCGTCGATGGAGTGGTCGTCGAGGGTGAGTCCTCTGTCAACCAGAGTTTGGTAACGGGAGAGTCCATCCCCAAGTTCAGAAAAGTTGGGGACGAGGTAATAGGCGGCTCTATCAACCTGAATGGGTCTCTGGTAGTAGAGGTTACGCGCATAGGTGAGGAGAGCTTCCTCCAGCAAGTGGCCCGTTCGATCCAAGAGGCACGTGCACTCAAGCCCGGAGTTCTCCAGACGGTGGAGAAGGTACTGAAGTACTTCGTACCCGGTGTCATCATCATCGCTGCAACATCCTTACTGTTTTGGACACTCGGAGCATGGGTGCTCTTCGGAGAACCAAACTACCTCAGAGCGATATTTGCAACACTCGCAGTTCTTGTCATGGGATATCCCTGTGCCCTCGGGATGGCAACACCACTGGCTATGATCAGGGGAGGGGGAATCGCTGCATCCAAGGGGATACTCATGAGATCTGGGGAAGCGTTTCAAGTCTTCAAGGACGTCAAAGTAATAGCACTGGATAAAACCGGGACAATAACAAGGGGAAGACCCTCTGTCGTCTCGGTCATACCAGTGAACAACCTTGACGAGAACACCGTCCTAACTGCAGCGGTTACCGCAGAGCAAGTGTCCGAACATCCGCTCTCCGAGGCCATTAAACTCTACGCTGAGAAGAAGGGGGTCGTTCCACTGGAGACCGACAGCTTTGAGAATATACCAGGAGTTGGTGTGAAGACTAGCTCAGGTGGCCATTCATACTTCGTCGGTAGCCCCCGTTCATTCAACCTCGGTGCACAGCTTGAGGAGCAGATACATTCCTACGAAGACTCAGGTTCGACGGTTGTTGTAGTCACAAAGGACGATATACTGCTTGGTGTAATAGCTATCGCCGATACGCTCAAGGAAGATGCACAAGCCATTATTCTTCAGATTAAAAAAGAAGGCATCAAGCCCGTTCTGGTCACTGGAGACAACCGGAGAACCGCAGAGTACATTGCCTCGCAGGTAGGTATCAAAAGGGTCTTTGCCGAGGTTCTTCCACAGCAAAAAGCAGAGATAGTCAGGACGCTACAAAGGGAGGGGACAAGAGTCGCTATGGTGGGAGATGGGATCAACGATGCTCCAGCTCTAATGCAAGCGGATGTGGGGATCGCTTTCAATGCGGGAACCGACATAGCGATCGAAGCAGCAGACATTATCCTTGTACGCGAGGACCTAAGAGGAGTGATTGACGCATATAAAATCGGAGGAGATAGCTACAGGAAGACGAAGCAGAATGTGATCATCGCTTTCCTCTTCAATGGGATTGGAGTACCATTGGCCATGACCGGACTCCTGCAGCCAGTATTTGCCATGATTGCCATGGGAGCTAGTGTAACAGCGGTCCTTCTCAACTCGAATGGAGGGAGACCAAAACGAAGAAAAGTGACTCCTGGAGCTAAGGGGTCGGTAACTTATTCCATCCCTACCATAAGCTGCAACGCATGTATCGCGGCGATGACCGAAGCGATAGAACCACTGGACGGAATCGTGGATATCAGTGGTGATCCGAAGGAGAAGATCCTGACGATCAAGTACGTGGACGGAACTGATCTGAAGAAGGTCAGGAAAAAAATTAACAATCTCGGTCATCGAATAGAGGAATAATATAATAGAGCAATCAGCCGCACTGAACCTGTACTCGCTGTTTCTCCCATCCCAAGTAGGTGCCCCAAGACTCAACCTCCCCGTATGACTCGAACGATCTGACGTAGGCGTCGGACTCCCCCCTTATCTCCTTCTGATAGGTGGGGTGTCGAATCAGCGTCGGATCACTTGTCGTCGAGAGCACTACCAAGGTCCCATCCGCGATGTACCAGCTTCCCAAATTATCTCCCAACTGGTAGACCTTACCGCTGCTCAGATCAATGATCTCGTCATAAATATCGATATAGAGCTTATCCCCGAGCACGACCATCTCCTGATATGTCGCGGAGAATGAGGACACCTTCGTAGAGGTAGAATTAGAGCTTAGACTGTAGACCCCAATGTCAGTATAATCCCCATCCATGTTCACGCTGTAGTACAGGTCTCCGCCAACAACCTCTAGCTCGAATATCCTCTCTTCTGGCCTGAACCTTGAAATCGAGCGATCAGACGAGATATTCACGACCATTGTATTCGGGTATCCAGGACGCCATTCAGCAATCTCAGTAGATTCGGAGGTGAGGTAGATATAGATATTCCCTGACATATCAGCCCGGATCCAGTATCCGGTGTCATCCTTCCTCCCATTAAGAAAGAGGGTCTCGACAAGGACACCATCGGGAGCGTATACCATCGCAACAATTCCAGAATCCTCACTCTCCACCCCGTACAACCGACTTACATTAATCCCGTATCCACCTGAATACAGACCGAGCCTATAGACCTTACCTGAACCGTCGACGAATATGTCCCAAGTTATCTCCCTGAAGTACCGAATCCACATGAGCTCACCCCCTGGACTTAACTTCAAAAGGATGCTCGAATACTCAATACCATCCACGGTGAATCCGGCTTCGTAGCTCACGCCAGAGATGATAAGGTTATCACCGTCGTCAACTAGCACCTGAGTCTCGAGATCAGAGAATTCATATCCGATAAGCACAGACTGCACTAGACTCCCTGATCTATCGAAACGAAGAACAAGAAGACCACTAGTATTCGTGTCACCGTAAACAATGTCCTCAGCAAATTCGCCTCTCTTAATCCCCGTCACTATTATATCACCAGTACTGTCAATGACAACGTCCGAGAAGTATTCACGATCGATCTCAGTCTCGTTGCAGAAGAGCAGATATGGTATTATAGGGACAACGAACGTGAAGCCAATAATCGTCAATAGAGAAAATATGATCAGGACACTCTTCATGTTTAAACCCATAATATGTACTCGACCACACCAAATATAAATAAACAAGGTGCAATTATACCCGCAGTGACCTAAGGCCGACAACACCACGCAACTTTCGCCCGATCACAGCCACGAGAACAAGAGCAGCGGTGATAGTAGGAGCGAAAACTGCTTCAGACTCGATAAAATAACCAAAGGAGTAAGTAGATACCACAGGGTAGCTATCCCAGAACTCAGGAAGCTCATCATAGGTAACACGTATCTGACCGTCCTCGAATATAATATAGGTCCTGAATGTATTTGTGACAGGTTGCCCCGACGAGAGCCAGAGCGTAATTGTTCCATTGGTCATCGATGCCAGTGGCAAGAAGTAGAATGCGATGAAATAGGTTAAATTCACCCGCACGAGAGTCTCAGCAGGAAAACTCTTACCCGTGACTGCATCTCCACACGGATGAGGTGCAATCACATCTGTCAAACCACCAAACTTTGCAGTCGCCCTAAATTTACTTGTACAGGTTGAGGGGAAATTGTACGAGAAGGTAGATCCAGTGTTGAGCTCATTTTTCGAAGCGTTGAAATAGACCAGCACTCCAGGATTTTGTGAATATTCCAGTCCTCGATCTTCCAGAACACGAGTATGAACTAATCCCGAGGAACGAGCAGATCCGTAATCATCCGGGACAGGATCTGCAGTACTTGTAACATTCGTACCATCCGAGAATACTGTCAGGTTGTAGCGTGTACCCAAGGTTAGAACGGGAGAATACGTCGTGATCTGAACAAAACCAACTGGATAGTATGGAAAACTATACTCATTCACACCCAGAGTTAAGTTGAGAAGATACAAGCCAAGGTCAAATACTCCTTGATCGAATACTGATGCATTGTCGGATTCCAGAACACAGGAAGGTTCCATCAGTTCCAGTGCAGTAGAGGTGGTCATATTAATATAGAGCAAGCAGGATCCATTCTCCACACCCAGTGAATCAGGAGTCAGATCAACATCAGACTCCAGCCAGAGTTCAACTCTAACCCGCTCCGTTAGATTTATCGTATAATCTATCGGTCTGACATGAACGTCCGTGACATCAGTGACAGCCGTGTACAAATTGCTGAAGTCAGCAGAAGTGGGTAAAACAGAAAAAATCAACAGGAGCAAGGGCACTCTCATATCATAATGCTCTGCTTGGACATATTTATGGGAATGAGGAGAAGTTAAACCCGCAAACATTCAAACTCAAGAACTAGAGTAAAGATTCAATGGGAGCACAGGGATTAGGTATATCACCAATATGGATTTATGTCAGATGCAACATAATCTTGTACAGGAGAACTCAAATCTCTGAAATCTCATCATTAAAGCCAGATGTGCAGGTTATAGGAATGAGAAAAACTCGTCCTACTCCGAGCCGATAATCCTAGCCGTTCACGATAATATTCCGTCCACGATGATCTTTTAGAGCCCCTTACACCTGTACTCGACGTACCAGAGGTTTTCCATGTCACTCAACTCATGACCCAGTGACAGAGCAGATCTGATCCATAATCATCGCGGGTATCTCGAAAAGTAATAAAATTATTTAAATTTAAGCCCCACAGCAACACTACAAAGATTTTTACACTTCGTATAGGAGCACAGGGATTTGAAAATATTGTGATTAAATCAGCTTGGGATGATATTATACTATTTTATTCGATATAGCGATCAAATAGCATTGTAACCTTCAATCACCAACGAAAAAAAATCTTATTGATCTGATGTTACTATTCCGGATGATGTGATTTATTGACGACTATTCCTCTAGAGCGGAACCATCAGAAAAAATTCCTAGACGAATCAATGCACTTCTACATCTGTATGAACTCAGGGACTAAGGAGTTGCTTCCATCTTCGACCAAAATACTGTACACAACCATATACTTGTCAGTATCAGTATTCTTTTGATCAGTATTTCTCCCTCTTTATGTTTAACATGTAGTGGTTGTCTGAACCTTCATTATGTATCGTTCCTATTTAAAAAGAGTAATCAGGAACCTGATATTCTTCTCTATTTGTTATTTCAAAGAATATAATCACCATCTAATGAAATGTGATGTGCTTGTAGGGCAGCCCTATTAGCAAGGGAAAGGGAGGTGTACCTCGGTACGTCTACCTAAGGGGAATTAAACCAAATTGAAAACTTAATGATACGGTGCCTATGATCATCATAAACGAATAGATACTAACGTATCAGAGTATCCTGCTGAGAGGTCGTTTCAGATGAAGAAAGAAGATGAAATAATCGATAGGAAGGCCCCTACACAAAATCTCAAAGAGTTGATCAGCAAAATCATGATTAATTGGAAAATAGAATTATACTGGCGCAAGGTGATATTCTGGAGATATCGAAGTAGAGAACTGAAAATTATGAGTAGAGAAACAGGGATAAATTTCGACGCTGATCGGGCTTTAATAATCCTACTTATAATATCAACATAACAACAACTACACACATAACTACAGAGACTGCCAATAACCTCAGCAAACATCGCAAACAATAAATAGACTGAAACAAAGCAGGAATTGTCGCAGAATTATGGCGTAATACCTAAATCTGCGCCGGGAGTATGGCGTAATCTGGCAGCGTAGTTGGCTCCAGATTTGTGACTTTCGCAGTCATAAAGAAAAAACCAACCGGTCGGGGTTCAAATCCCTGTGCTCCCATATCTGAAACCCTTCCCTGATAAGAGAAGGAGGCTTCTTAAGAGGTATTTTATAAATAGGTAAAGTAATTTACACCTGCATCCGTCAGAGTCTCTAGCTCTAGAATAATTCTCTCCCATACGGACATATCATGGAAATTGTGCATAATCTCATTATACATAGCCAATTTTTTCACGATATTGTCCCGCTGGGTGCTGTCCCAGACAGATCTCAGATTCTTTTCTCTAATCTGATCAGCGACCTCATCAATTGTTAGGAGATCTCCTCTTCTGCCCCCGACGATGGTTGGCACCAGCTCACCTGTTATGACATCGACCTCGTACCCTGGTAAGATGGTATTCTTACCCAAGAATTCGCTGTACACCTTGATCTCCTCCTTGGTTGTTGTCAAATATTTGTATGGATACTCTCCACTGAGGTCCTTGATGCCCTCGAGGTAGTTCTTCCACCGATTAACGTTCAAGGTGACATCTTCAGCACTGATGAACCTTGTCATGAGGAGGTCGACATTATTCAGGTAGCTCTCCTTGAGGAGTACGGTGGCATCGTTATTTTGGTTAATTGGGATATTCCGTCTTCCCTTCTCAACGAACAGAATGAGATTCTCAGCGGAGTACTCACCGGGCTTATCTGGTATAGCAAAGAACAGTACCTGAGGGTAACTTGTCCTCTTGCCGTATTCATTGCTCAGTGAGAATCTGAACTGGAGAATATCTTCTATCCGTGCAGCATCCGAGCTTTCAGCGAGTGGTTTTATCTTTACTCCTGCAATCTTGGGCGTTCCCCTGTCTATTCCGAAATAGTCCCTGTAGTACACGGCCATGAAATAGAAAGTTGCTGATTATTTCGTCTATATTGCCAATATGATTATATTACGAACAATCACAGCATATCCATCACTATAGGACCTTGTGTCCCACCCACTCCCGGCGCAGATTTAGGCATTACGCTATATTTCTGCGTTAGATTCTCATTCCCTGAGGTGTATTTATTGCTTGCGATGAAGTCTACCTTAGGTAGTTTTCCGAAGATGTAGAAATCTGGTGTTATGAATCCGAACTATGTTGCTTCCTGAGTGCCTACCACAGAAGTTGGACAAGTCCTGAGAGGAACAAATGTATCTTCTGTGCGGATCTCTGGTAGAAGTGAGTTGCATTAGACCTCGACGTTGTCAAGGGTACCATTCCTGTCCGGATCTTGCATTCTCCAGCTCTGTCGTCCCCAGCTCATTCTCCTGGATGCAGAGTAGGTTTTAGGTAAGGTGTGTTACAATGATGATTGAGGTTCATGCGTAGACTATTGGTCCATTCTTGAACTGGATGTAGTTGAATACTTCTATCTTGGTTCCTTTTTCTCTGAGCTTGGTGATTTCAACAGAGTCTTGGATTCTTTTGTCTATATAGATTATCTCTAGAGGGAGTTGAGCAAGTCCTTCAGGTAGTTTTCTGATGAAGTTGTCATCGATGATAAGTACTTTTAGGTGTTTGAGATTGGTGATTGATTCAGGGAGTTTGGTGAGGTTATTTCCGTCTAGTACGAGATGAGTTATTTTGGAGTTATCTGGGAATTCAGGGAGTTGTGATATTTTATTATCTCTGAGGTATAATTCTTTTAATTCGGGGTTATTGATGACTATTTCAGGTACTGATTTGATTTTGTTGTACGAGAAGTCGATGATTGTTGGTGTTATATTTTCAAAGATATTTGTAGGGATTTCTTGAGCGTTGACATTCCTGATGACAAGTTCTGAGATATTTCTTATCTTGAGGAATTCCATTGGGAGTGCCCCTGGGATTAGCCAGCCGTCCTCGGAGTCGGGGAGGAAATCCTTTAGTGTTCTGAGGATTGATGTATTATTTCTCCAGAAGCTTCTCTTGATGGCATTGCTCTTGATATCTTTCTCGAGTTTGGGTTCATGAGATACTTTATAGTTATGAGGAAGGATTGAGTCGATTGCGAATTTGATTTTTCCATTATTGATGCGGATGCTTGCGAAGGATCTCCACCATCTATCTATTTCTACTTCTGACTCTGTTGGTTCTTCTCTTTCCCAATTGTGCGTGATGTCGCATCGAAATGCGCTGGTTATTGCGAGGAGTCTGTAGACTTGGGCAAGAAATTCGGGATTGTACTTCCTGTCGATGATAGAAATTCCTTTTATCATGTATTTCCAGATACTCTCGGTGGAGGAGTATGCATTTTTTGTGTGGATAGCGTTACTGAGTAATTTGATGAATAGTCTCATGGATATTGTCTCGAGATAACTGGGATCGAAGGAGAAGTTCTCGACTGAGTCGATGAGATTCAACCAGTGATCGTCCTCCATGTTCTTAATTTCAAGGTACAAGCTCTTCAGATGTGGGAGGTGTGGGATTTTCGCTGATATGGCTCCCTTTAGGTTCAATGATTGAAGTTGGGTTGCATTTTTCAGATTGATATCTCCATTCATGTGGAGGGTTATTGCTCGGAGTTTATGCTCATTAATGATCCTCTGCGTCATCTTTGCATCACAATCCTTAAAGAATATAACCTGAAGTCCCTTAGCTCTGATTTCCTTTAATGCTGTTGCAGTTAGTTTTGTCACATTTATGTTGATGGTAATATTCCCGCGAGGTTCGTCATCTTGAGAATAATACTTTTCATCCACAATCAGATTGAGGATCTCGCTGTTCCCATAAATCGTCATCTCCCCTTGTGGTCTTAAGATGTGGACTTGATCTATAGTTTCTCCTGTGTCGAGATGGATTGTTCTGATCTTGTGACTACTGGTTATTAGATTGTCAAGACGCGCATCTATGCTGATATCTTGGAGTTCCTTGCTCGTGATTTTGATCGAGCTTGCTTCGTCCGACTTGATTTCGAGAGCCGTGAGACTAGGTGAAGCTATGTAGAGATCTGAGATGTTGTGCCCATTTATCCTGAGCCTGCTCTGATTTTTCTGTTCAAATTTGAGAGTATTCAGTTTTTGTTTTGTGCCCAGGTTCAGTTCATTGGTGTTACAACCAGTAATTTCGAGGTTTTTAAGATCTGGGAACTTGATGTTGAGGGAGTTACAGGTATGATCAATGAGCACATCACGTACTTGTACCCTCAGATTTTGGAGTTTATCGCCAAGTATAGAGCGTACAATATCCCCGGTACAGATAGATGAGAGAATAGAGAGGTTTTCGAGAATTTTACTGTCAATGAGGAGTTTGGTCATTTTGGGAAGGTACAAAGATACATGCTTTAGAAATGGCATATGTCTCAGATCAAGGTGGCTTAGTATTCCACCAGCTCCACTGGAGTGAGATATTGGTTTGTGGATATCGAGTTTAACAAGATTTGGAATTCCTGAGAGTGATATTTTATCAAGTCCTGAGTTACGTATCTTCAAATCGTTCAAACTTGGTAGATTCCTTAGTTTTAGCTCGGTCAAGAGTTCATCATTTACTTCAATTCTAGAGAGTTGGGGACAGTCCTCAATGACGAGTGAGATGGTCCCCTTGGTCACTATCTTTAGTTTCTTGATATTGGAATGTCCTTTGATGACTACCCTTTCTTCTTCGAATTTCGAGGGGGGTTCTCTCCTGTAGGACCAGCTATCGAATGTTATTTCAAAATCTACGAGATTTGGGTGCTTACCAATTATTCCGCTCGGGACGGATGAGGAAGAGATATATATTTTTTGAACATTGGGGTTCTCACAAAAGTTTTCTCCTATATTTGAATTACTGATATGAATTCTCTTTACCCTCTCGGCATTGGACAGGATACTTGGGAGGTATTCGACCCCCCTGCACCAGATCTCTGAACTATGAAGGGAGATATTACCTTTGACACTGCAGCCGTCTGGCGTTAGAAGTCGTAACTCTGATTTGATGAGCCTCTTCAATTCGTCATCTTCCACTAGAGCTCGCCCTCCTCTAACTTGTATGCAGGAGATTTGCTCCTTATAACGGGCAGGGATATAACGTCGTGTATCTTGCACGGGGTTATGGAGTCAAACACAGGGCACGATCTGCAATCTGGTGAAAACTTGCATTTGCAGTTGGACGAGTTGAGAAGTGACTTCCTCCAAGATGCCATTCGAGTGCTCTTCCAGACATCTTCCACGAAGTCATCCCCTCTCTCTCCGATCTCCCATCCAGCCTCTCTCTCGATAAATGAGCACGGATAGAACTCCCCATCCACATTGCCATAAAGAGAGAACAGCCCTGCTTCACAAGCCTCGACGAATGTCTTCGTAGACTCAAGTGGAGTTCCCTCGACAGATTTGTAGTACATAGGAGCGGAGCAGCTGTCGAATCCGAAACCGACCTTGTGTAGAAGAGCGTGGGTGATTATCTTCTTGACAGGTTCGATAGATCTTAGCGGGGTGAAGTGGTTTCTTCCCCTGCCCTTTGGTTTGTAGTTCAAGAATACGATGGCATTCACACCTGCGAGCCTGCCGTCAGAGGCGATGTCTTCGATTGTTCTGAATGCACCGTCAATGGTCTCCTCTGAGAGAAGATAGTGTATATTCACCTGCTCCATCCCTGCGTCACAGAATGCCTTAACTGCATTGTAGGTCACTTCCCTGTCAATGACAGAGACAGCCACAGCACCGCATACCTCTGATACTTGCATGGCGAATTTTGCGTCCACCCCAAATCCATTTGTTGTGAAGTTGGGGATGATCCCCTGTTCCCGGGTGTACCTAAATATCTCCAAGAGGTTGGGGTGTGCGTCGATGTCAGTGATTCCGAATGCGATTTGCGTGAGAGTTCTGGGGAGGGAGTGGAATATCTCCTTGAATTTGTCGAAACTCATGTTACGTGTGGGAAGGTTGGATCCATTCCGCTTGTAGCAGAATGGGCAGTTCCCCCTGCACCGTCCGACAGATATCTCAAGGTCGAGGATCTCGGGGCCGAATTCACTGAAATCCGGATCTTCGTTCTCCACCCGTCCCCATCTCAGGAAGAGTCCTGTCTGTTTGTTAAATCGAAAGTTATAGTTCTCGGAGATCAGCTCCTTGCTGATGTTGCTCTCGTAGATCTCCATGTCTTCACATCCAACTGTTCCAGAGTGTGGAGGGAGGGAATCTAAATGCGTCGAACTGCCCTACCCATGCGAGCCGCGAGACGAAAGAACCCTCATTCCCAGCCCCTATATCGACAATAACTATATCATCAGCCCCTGTTTTCTCCAGCTCTTTCACCATCTCCGACACATATTCATCTTCTCCGTCCCATTCATATTCTTCATACTCTCCTTTGTAGTATTCCTCGATTGAATTGTAGACTGTCCCCAGATCTCTTAATCTATACTTTAGGAGAGCCTCTTCGGAGTCAAATTCATCATTGGTGTAATGTCCGTAGAGAACTACCCAGTCAAGATACTTCTTGCGACTGACCACTACAAAACTGCAGCTACTGCTATTGCTCACGAATCCTGTGCGGACCTTCATCAAACAACGTTCATCAAAATGGTATATTAACTTTCACTGGTAACACTTGAAAGGAACTCTAAGTGTTATTGATCTAGTTTAGTATACAAGATGACCTCGGGGTGAGCTCACCACCCGAGGTATGTGCTCCAGATCTCGGCTCCAGTGAAGATATCGATGTACTGGATGTAGTAATCGCTCGTTCCCTTTATTTGCTTCTGGAATGTTGGATATGTGAGTATCTCATCCGAGGTCCTGGAGAGGACGGCGGCCTTACCATTGGAGATGGACATCCGCCTCTGACCGGGGATGTTTAGTTCCTCGCCACTGATGACATTAATAACCTTCTGTCCGATGATAAGATATGGGATATCCTCAAATTCTCGTAAGATTCCAGTCTCATTTTCTACCTTCCAGACCATGGATGCATATCCTGTGGAATTTACATAATAGAGCTCCATTCCTGTAATCTGGCTATCTATGTACGTAAGAATCATGGCATCTTCACCCATTGTGACCAAACCGAGGGTCATAAATGACATTGGTACGTACCAATCAATTTCTCGATCCTCATTTATCTTTAGGAGAAATGTGGTAGTTTCAGCGTTCCCGAGGTAATAAGATGAGCTGGACACGAATGCCAAATATATAGATCCAGTATTGGTCACAACGAGTCCTCGATCCCATCCTATACTTCCCCCTCGGACAATGATATTTTCACGTATAATACCATCGGACTCAATGACGGTGATCAAGGAATTTGTCTGTGATTCGTTGTCACCAATCTCTTTCGCCAGTGGCAGAGGATATGAGAGATCATGGGACCCACCTATGAAAATTACACCAGATCTGTCTATATCAATATATAATATTCTGCTTTTGAGGTAACGAATCCAGAGAATTTCACCGAGTGGACTAAGCTTAATGACGAAGCTTGAGTACTCTGTCAGGTTCTCACCCATAAAGCTCGGGCTGTCTATGCTACCTGTAATAATAAGATTGTCCCAAGGGTCAAGAGCCATCTGAGCGTAAGATTCGGACAGATTGAGGAGAATTGATTGCGCGAGCGATCCCCTGGGGTCGAATCTGAGGACTAGTAGGCCCATATCGTTGTCTTCTCCATAGATTATGTCCTCAGAGAAGTTCCCTCTCTTCAGTCCGAGCACTATGGTATCGCCCGTACTGTCAATCACAACATCAAAGTATTCCTCGGGCTCAGAGTCACTAGAAAGATCATAGCAACTGTAGCATTCGTTATTAATAGCGAAGAAGGCGATCAAGGACCCGTATAATAGGGCCATTAAAAGCATAACAACAGAGGTGAGGACAAATGCAGTCTTGCTCATACCGAATTTACATAATTGAACATATATAAATTAATAAGGAGGAAGTTCATCCCGGACAAAGATGAGTCTCTTGCGAGAGTTATGACTGGATGTTATCAGGAGTGCAGTCGGAGAAGGGCAATCCCAGCCGTCTCGACAATGTTGGGGTTCTCGTGAGTCAGGAGCGACCGTATACACGATTCGCAACTCGGGTTTACAATCGTCGTGAGTGCGCCCTCGTGGACGACGAATCTGTTGTCCCCTACCCCATAGCAGACCGGGTAGACAGCTACCATCAAGGGTTAGAGTATAGGGGTAGACTCGTGTTTAACAATAGAATTGATCTCACGGCGCAGATTGGGGATGCCACTTACGCGTGAAATTCTCACAACGTAACTGACAGCATACAATTGATACAGATCTGGCGAGGACAAGGTTTTCGATGAAACTGCTGCTTACAGATTAAAAGTAGTAAATCAATTTTACTTGCTACAGCTCTCAATATTATAATGAGTTAAATCAAAAGTCAAGATGTGGAAATTCACAGTTTCTTTAGAGATACAACTCCCATGGTCTCTGATGAATATTGATTATTGCAATGTTAGTTATAAATAACCATTTCATTAGATAATTGTACAATAATTGACTGTAAAATATTGTATGAGAACAATGTTTTTATATCACCCCCCCCCTCAATCATGGGACGGAAGATCTCATTGATGATTATCACTACAATCCTAATAATCTCAAATATTAGGGTTACTGCGAACTTTATCTATACAAACACAGGTAAAGTAGAAGAACATAATACACAATACTCCAGATACACTAACCAAATTCAAAAGAATGTGGGGAAGAAGCTGTATACCCAAGATCAATTGAATAAGACTTTACAAGAGAGAGAGGAAAAAAGGCAGTTAAACATGAAACTCCATAATATGAAAGTTGGTCAGATTAGAAATTCATCACGCACTGTTTTGCAGAAATATGGTAATGGAGACCTATATACACAACTAGATCTGGAAATTGAGAGAGTAAGTGATACCAAAGCACGCTTCATATCAATTTACGTGGATGGAAGATTAAAGATGTCAGAAGAGGTAATAAAAGGTGGGAAAACACAAATTTCAAGAGATCTTGGAAACTTCAATAGACGCACAGTACACACTTTGACCATCAGAATACGTTCAGGAAGTGCGAGTGAAACCGGGTGGAGAATAAATAAACTCGAGGTTAATTATGAGGCGCTTCATGTTGAGGTTGATTGGATGAATGGATATCGTCCGAGTGATTGGATTATTAATTCAATTGAAGATGCATACAAAGAGAATGGATACGAAAGGGTTGAGTTTTATATCAGTCCATCATCAGTATCGACAGATACAAAAGTTGACTCTAATGATCTAGTTAACTATTATTCTTCGGATTCGTGGGTAAAAGCTAGTCATCCAGATAATCATAGATACATTCTTCTTGGAGCTCGATCCAATCGTGACAATACTTTGGGTTTCATGATAACGGGGAGATCTGGGAGCGACGTGATATTCTATCCCTATGCCTTTATAGCAGTTGAAGAAATGAAGGAATTTGTCTGGAGAAATTTTATAATAGGAAATGATCTGGATAATAATATACGGTCTGTAATACTTCACGAACTAGGACATACCTTAACTCTCCTTAAGACCCTCAATGGAGATGAGTACTATAATTGGGGAAACACAATATACTCGGTTATGGACAACCCCAGATTTGAAAATACAATTGAAAGTTCTTTCTATTCTCCATTTTTATGGGAGGGCGATGGTAATTGGTGGTCTTTGAGAAGTGGATACACAGCAACCGATTCGATAGTAAGAGAACCAATCTCTCAAATTGAGGTAGTGTGAAATGTCGATTAAAATGAAGAACATCCATAAACAGTTTATCAGGGTACTATTACTGTCGTCCATAATGATTGGATTGCCCGTAACAGATGCAACAGTGTACACTGAAGTGCCAGTTGTCCACAGTGCCAAGGTCAACGCCATTGAGTTCAACCCGGTATTGGACATTCTGGCATCTGGAGGGGATGACAACCTCACGGCACTCTGGAACACGTCCAGTTCAGAGATTATTGAGTATGTGGAATTAGGAGGACCAGTCAGGTATCTTGGATGGAACAGTGAGGGATCGAAGCTTGTGGCAGTTACAGATAACCTGACAATTCTCGATCAGAAACTCGATATTCTCAGCTCCTCTCCAGTCTCGGGAGATTCTATTACGAGCATTAACTGGATCGGGGAAGAGGTCGTGATCGGAACTGCAAGTGGTGAGATAATTGTGGACGGTGAAGCTCTCTACAAGGGAGATGGGAACATCAGGGACATAGAGGTGTATGACAATATAATTGTCGCATCCACGGAATCGTCGATTATAGTAATTGAAGATGGAAAAATTGACAGTTACAACTTCAATCTCACCATTCAGGCGATTGAGGTGTACAATGGCACTGTGGCATATTCCCAGGGATCATCGATAGAAATGCTAAATTTAACAGACGGTACTCTTTCGGGAACTATTGAGACGGATCTGAGCATTCAATTTATGTCACTCGATGCACAATCCAATTCCCTCGCTGTGTACGGGGATGGTGAGATACAGATCTGGGATCTGACGGAAAAGAGCCTTCTTGGAACAAAGTCCGACAGGGGAGAGATAAGCAGCATAGATTTCAGCAAGGGTATTGTTGCTACCACCGACCCGGCATGGCCTGCAATTACACTGCTCTACGTGAATAACGACTTTGCGTTTAGTCATTTAGCATCTGTTTCTTACATAACCCCTGAGGAGAATCCCCTCCCATTCTCTCTCCCCATCACGGTTCTTGGTCTTGCACTAATTGTAGTTCTGGTCAAGAGGAAGAAGACTCAGAAATAGGTTCCTACAATATTCACCGAAGTCAGCTGTCTTGGATTCGATACCCCCTCTCACAAATAATTCGGAAAGCTTTGTACCCACCATCCCCTATAACTTGAAAAATGAGTGTCAGACTACGTGTAAATTAATTAGGGCGGTATTCATCTTGAGTCGCGATGTGGTTCTTGTGATAGTTATGACCAGAGATTGTCAGGAGTGCAGTCGGAGAAGGGCAATCTGCGCGGTCTCGACGATGTCGGGGTTCCCGTGAGTCAGGAGCGACCGTATGCACGGTTCACAGCTCGGGTCTCCAATCGTTGCGAGGGCGAGGGCGGCCTCGTGGACGACGAATCTATTATCCCCGTTCTCGATCACCGAACATAGTTCTGGGACGACGATGTCCGCAGCAGTCTCTCCCAGTGAGAAGATGATCTCGTGCTTCACGATAGGGTCGGTTTCAGTGTGCATTGCTTCGATCAACCTCTGTACGCTATCCATCGAGCCGTCTGCCATGAGTCTGAATGAAGCCTGTATCCTATCCTCCGCTCTCTGCCCCTTGTCGAGTATCACTGCTACCGGATCCTCGATTACACGAGGGTCAAGCCTTTGGATAGCTATTTCTGCTGTCTGCCGGACATCCTCCATGTGGTGGTCAAGGAGCTCGGTGAGTACCGCACGTGCACGGTGATCCCGGGTGTTTCCTAGGGCTAGAGCGGCCTCGTGAACAACAAAGTCATTGGGATCCTCCCTAATACTCCTGATGAGACTCTGCACTGCCTCGTCTGTCCCCTTCTCTCCCAGGACATACGCTGCCTCATGCCTGACAATAGGGCTGGGGTCATCCCTTAATGTTCTTGAAAGGACGGCAAATGCCTCGGGGGAGCCATCCCTTAGAAGCTGGAAGACCGCCTGTATTCTCTGCTCTGGGTTCGACTCTGGACTCTGGAGGACATCGATAGCTGTCATAGATAGAGTAGTTCTACGATCTTTATGAAATATGTGATAAACTCGCTTGTAGGTGTGAAAGTCGGTTAGAGCAGATTTTGGAACAGGTATCAACGATTGCTTTCGACAGGATGGTAGTTACTGAAACTCAGGAACTACAGTGGCCCAACCAGAGGTGCCCTCGGTTCGGTAACTGAGAATTTTCTGGTAGTCTTGCCTAAGGTAGAATTCCCTAGCGTACTCGATGTCACTGAATTCAATGACTTGAACAATTTCCCTTGGAGATCCATCCTTCGGGATATTCTCGTCTATCTTGGAGTTCACAACAAGCTTTGCTTTTCCATCTGCCATATATTCTTTCAGGATGGTTCCAGCCCCTTCTTTGTACTTGGAGAATTTCTCGTTATCCACGATGGTGAAATTCAGGATCAGGTACCCTTTCACTTCACTCAACCTCCTCTGCAAACTCTGCGATTGCCTTGGCAATCTCATGTGGATTATCCTCCTGAATGAAGTGCAGACCTTCTCCAACATATTTAACCTGTAAGTTGGGGAATTCCCCTTTGCAGTACTCTGCCATGTGTGGAGGCATCATTGCACCAGGTTCCACATAGAGAAGCTGTTTGTCAATTAGCGATAACGACCCATCCTTCAGTGAGCCAATAAGATCAGACAGTATACCCTGTGTGGTCATGGGTTCTCCACTGATTGGAACCTCCAAAGGCCAAACAAGTAGGGGTTTCCTCGCCTTCTTCTCCAGATATGGCTCGCGGTAGTGTCTAAGGGTGTCCTCGTCAAGTTCCCGTCTTACCATCGCTGGTAGCATCTTCTCGATGAAGAAATTCTGTTCAATAATCATCTCGGGCCCAATCTTGGGGTCTCTGACATTCTTAAAGAACTCGCCGACATCACCCGTTAGATCATCCATGCTAGGAATTGGAAAGAGAAGAGGCTCCATGAATGTGATCTTCCTGACCTTCTCAGGATGATTCTTGGCAAATTCGAACCCTAATGCTGCCCCCCAGTCGTGAATTACCAAGTGAATATCCCTGAGCTCGAGACTTAAGATAAATTCTTCGACGAACTGGTAGTGTTGCTCAAAGGAATAATCAATATCTGGTTTAGAGCTCCTACCCATTCCAATCAAATCTAGAGCGATCCTTCTACCGGGTATACCAGGGATGATATTCCGCCATATGTAGCTTGAAGTTGGGTTTCCGTGAATAAACAGGACTGGTTTTCCTTCACCTACATCCACATAGTGTATTTTCTCTCCTCTGATCTCCATATATTTGGACTCAAAGGTAAATTCAGACGATATAATTCGATCAACTGACATATAAATATCTCCATTTATTAGAGGTAATTTGACCATTTGGTCAAATATATAAAAACCCTGACTTTGATTTTGACCAAATGGTCAATAAAACACACATAATTTAATGGGAAGACGTTCTAAAAAGATTTATCTTCAAGAGTATAGTATTTTCAATGTTCTTGGCATCTTAATTTGACCCGATAGTCAAATTAAAGATTATGAGAGGAAATAAGGATTTGTCAAATGCCTAAGGTGAAGTATTTCGATGAAGAGGATGTTCTGAATCGGATAATGCGATTGTTCTGGTCCAAGGGATATGCTAAAACTTCCCTCAAGGATATTCTTGACGAGGTAGAAATCGGGAAGCAGAGTCTTTACAACTCTTTTGGAGATAAGCAAAGTATCTTCTTTCATTGCTTAGAACTGTACAGGACTAGATCACTGGAGATATTAGAACAGATGAACTCCGAAGAAGCCGATTTCTCTGACCTTGAGAACTATTTCATGAAATTCCACTCTGCATTTTCAATGGAGAGCCTAGAGCACAAGGCCTGCATGGTTGGAAACACTATATCAAGCACTATGACATCCGAGGATAGACATCTGGTTAAATTCGCCAAGGAGTACCTCGAGCTCATTGAGAGGGCATTTCTCAATGTGCTGTCAAATGCCAAAGAGAAGGGGCAGATCAGGGCAGATATTGATCTGGAAGAAGCAGCCCTCTACCTATTGAACAACGGATATGGTCTGGGAGTTCTCGCAAGAGCTGGATATTCGGAGAGTAAACTTAAATCAATGGTGAGGTTCATGCTCAGCTCCCTAAAATAGATTATTACTAGTATTGGAGAGTTAAATGTTTGAAATAGGTGTACATCCATTTTATAAGGGGAGAAATATTGTAGAACCTACTTGTAGTTACAGTCCTCTTGATCCATGCCCCCCATGTCCTCGTCGTCCATCATTCCTCCCATGTCATCGTCATCCATCATTCCTCCCATATCCTCGTCGTCCATCATACCATCCATGTCATCGTCGTCCATCATGTTACTCATGTCATCGTCGTCCATCATTCCTCCCATGTCCTCGTCGTCCATCATATTACCCATATCATCGTCGTCCATCATGTCATCCCCCATCATTGTTCCCATCCCCTGGTTATCGATCATTCCGTCGCTATTCCAGTGATCCATAGATCCGAAGCCGAGGTCGGTACCGTTTGCCATGGTGGTGATTATGCCAAATCCGATCAGAGCGATCAGAACAAGTGATAGTGTGTTGGTATTTGTGTTAGCCATAGTTCATAACTCCTGACGTATTCCGTCATATCATTAATTAGTATAGAAATTAATCTAATTTCGCTTCAAATTTGACTCAACTCAAATTTGAGTAGCTTATCCTTTATATTATGACAGTGAATAACGATACCTTTGCCAAGTAATGTCTATAATGAAGTCAGAATATCCGGCCTACTTACCTTTGTACTCCGGTTTACGCCTCTCCAGAGCAGAGCGGATACCCTCCTGAAAATCCTCTAGTAGTGTGAGTTCCTGTGCAGCATCGTATTCCATCCGGGGTATGTCACCACCGTATAGGTGACCGTTGAGGACATGCTTGGCGGCGGACACGGAACGGGGTGCATTCCCTGCGATCTTCCGTGCCAGTTTCTTCGCCTCATTCATCAGCTCGGAAGTTTCCACCAACCGAGAGATCATGCCCATCTCCACGGCCTCCTCGCTGGAGATCACCTCTCCGGTCAGGACGAGGTACCGTGCACGTGAGTGCCCGATCAGTCTTGGCAGCCTCTGGGAACCTCCCCAAGCAGGGTTCAACCCGATCGTTACCTCAGTGAGCCCGAGTTTGGTCCCGGGGACGATGAGCCTGATATCGCAGGCTAGAGCTAGTTCAAGACCGCCACCAAAGGCGTAACCATTCATCGCTGCGATCACAGGAATAGGGAGCTGTTCTATTCTCCTCATCAGGATCTGTGCCCTATGGGTGAAATTGTGCTTGGCCTCACCGTAAAGCCCTGCGACCTCTTTGAGATCTGCACCTGCACAAAATGAGTTCTCCGTACCCGTGAGGATCAGGGCACGGATGTCATCCTTCTCAGCTAGATCCATGATCTGGTGGAGCTCATTCATCAACTGTGACGAGACTGCATTCTTGGCCCTCGGTCGGTTGAGCGTGATGGTTCCGACACCGTTTTCTGAATTGTATTCTATGGTTTTAAGTTCCACTTGTCAATTTTGTATCCCCGTTACTTAAATCGTTCCAGTCGACCCTGATAATTCTTATTACAGTGGAGCGCGGATTCTACCCTGTGACAGTACGTAAGTCACCTATTGCAGGGAGTTGGTACGAGGGGACAGAGGCTGCCCTTCGAGAGCAAATCAGGCAATCTGCGCTGTCGGAGTTGGGTGTGGGCTATGACTTCGCAGAGATCATAGACAAGGGGGAAGACCGAAGATTGGTCGGTATTGTCTCTCCCCACGCCGGGTACATGTACAGTGGTCCTACCGCTACACATGCGTATGCGGCATTACACAATCACCACCCAGATCTGAAGGAGCTCTTCGTCGTGGGCCCTGACCACCGTGGGTACGGTTTCGGACTATCGGCTTATCCCGAAGGGGCGTGGAGGACTCCACTTGGAGATATTGAGATCAGCACACATCTCCTTTCAGAAGTGAGAGATTCCGAGCTCGCTTTCGATATTGATTCAACCGCACATTCAATGGAGCACTCGATAGATATCCAGCTACCAATGATACAGTACGCTTACTCCCATGCACCAAAGTTCATGCCCATAATGCTCACTAGACAGTCCTTGGAACAGAGTATGAGGTTGGGGCGTTTCCTAGCAACCGTGAAGGGTGTTGTGATCGCTGCATCTTCAGACCTCTCCCACGAGTATGACTACGATAGGCTTGAACGTAATGACCGCGAGATGATTGACCACCTATTGACGGGTGATCTGGAATCTGCAGAGAGATTTAGAAGGGAGGCTGATATGACCTCATGCGGCTTCGGGGCCATATATACTCTGATCCACACAGCCAGCCATATCGGTCGCGTTGAGGTCGAAGAACTTGCGTACAGCAACTCAGCAATGATCATGGGAAAGAAACCGGGCCAGTACACCGTCGGTTATCTCGCTCTTGCAGTATACGCTGTATGATGTCAGTCGATCAGGGGATTTTTCATGTCTTTCAACTGCTCGATCCAGTAATGGTACCTACCTTCGGACTCTGATCCCAAGACCCTTAAAGTGGTTACTATGATTCCGTCTATCCTCTCGATTGGAACACCAGCCCTCCTCATAATCCCCAGACCTGAGATAGAGTTGACAAGGAACCATGCAAGTTGGTCGCTGTTCTCTACCTCCAGTTCCCCTAGGTCTAGAGCTTTCTCGATCGTAAACTTGAACGCATCCTTGTAGAGGTTGAAAAAGACCTCTGATCGGTGCCTGACCTCTACCTCATTCATCGCCATCTCGATTGTCGAGGCGGAGATATAGCACGTGTTGTACACGTCATTGTCGAACTGGAGTACTCTGCTTAAGGCAAAGTGCTTGTAGATCATATCAAGTGGCCGTTGCGGATCACTGTACAGTGTAATCCCCCGTATAGAGCTCATCATGAGTTCGGTGAAGTGATCCATGGATCTCAGAAATATGGATTTCTTGTCACCGAACGTATCATAGAAACTGCTTCTCGATATTTCTAACTGTTCAAGTAACTCAGTCATCGAGGTCCCCTCGTACCCCTTCTCCCAGAACAGCTTCATTGCTTTTTGAATCGCTTCTTCAGGGGAGAATTCCTTCTGTCTACCCACATACTTGGATTGATACACTACCATAAAAAGACTTATTTCGAGAAAACCAATCGTGAATTATCATACCACTCAGTCCAATATATATTAAACATTAGAAGACTTATAATGTATTTAGCTCATTTTAAATTATTAATTGGAATGTTCATTCCAATATTTTATATACCACCAATCAGATATTCCCTTGTGAAGAGTACCTTCACACAGGTGTAAACAGTGACAATAGTGAAAACAATCAAAATACAAGCTCCATCAGAGGAAGTCTGGAACGCAGTAAAGGATTTTGCAGGGATATACAAGTGGAATCCTTACGTGAAGTCAGTTTCCCTGCTGAGCGAGAACGGTGAGGGCGAGGGATCTATCAGAGTCTGCCACATGTACGATGGCTCTTCAGTCAAGGAGACAGTGTCGGAGATGGATTACGAGAACATGGAGATGAAGGTGAGGATCGTGGCGGGCATACCGAGCGTCATGAAGAACCCCCCCGTTGCACATCTCAAAGTATCTGGTGACGAGACTGGCTCGACAGTTAACATGACACTGGAAGTAAGTCTAAGGTATGGCCCCTTAGGAAAGTTGATGAAGAGGTTCATGGTTGAGCCAAGATTCGCCTCGACAATCGAGGAGCTTCTCAAGGGACTGAAGACCCACATTGAGTCCGACAGCTTCATCGGGAAACGGGGTACACTGTTATCAGAGGAGGAGGCTAAGATCGAGTGGCAGACAGCAGATGAGCAACTGAAGCACGTCCCATTTCCCTTGTGAGACCATTTACTAGAATAGATGGATCCGAACAACCGAGACGAGCCGTCTGAGAGAGGGGAATGACTTATAATAAGAGCTCTACATGATCTGCTGTGAATGATCAAAATAAACAATTTATGACTATAACCCTGATTCTCAGTCTCTTGGCTGCGGTTCTCGTGGCATTGACAGACTTCGCAGGGTGGACAGAGAACACGTATTACGGACAGAATGACTACTTCGTGTACATTGGATCGGAGTCAGCTCCTGGATATGCCACCACAATTCTCCTACTAATTCTAGGGGTGCATTTAGTTTCGGTGTACAGCAGTTATATTATGATGAGCGACAATCCCTTTACAAAGAACATTGGTCTGGTTGCAAACAGCCTTGCGCTCGCGGGGACCATACTGTCAGCAGTCCTCTTTCTCATCTTGGCAGAGGAGGCAGTAGGTGCATGGTTAGATACTGGATTTTATGCCTCACTCGTAGCGAGTGGTTCTGGAATCTTCTTTTTCTCCAAAATGGATAGCCAGTAGAATTACGAGAAAGTAGACGTTGAGTTTCAAACACCTAAACTGAACAGAATATCACCTATGGCTTCATTTAATATCTGAATTATGAATTTGAGTAATAAAATGATTTAATATATATTATAATGGGCAAACTTGTGTTGTTATTTTGAGGAGTTGAAAATCAAATAACTCGAATCAGGACAAGAATCCGCAGAAGAGTGAAAGTGCCAATCTGAGTGAAATAATAAGGTACACAGCTCGCAAGAAGAATTTATTAAAGATTAAGGCACATTATACATAGATGACTGAAGGGCTGACTGTCAATTTTCTGATGGAGACAGATATCCTTGCAGTGGACAAGAAAGCCACCCTTGAGGAGGCATGTGCTGCAATGTACATCGGCAGGTTAAAGCGGCTGATGATTCAAGATAATGGACAGTACATAGGGATACTCACCGTCACCGACATCCTTGATGCTCTTAGAACAGTGGGAGATCGCTCGTTTTTCCACCAGAATGTGTCGGAGTGGATGACTTCGGATATCGCAACAATTCCGCTTGGGAGCTCAGTCAAGGAACTGACCCAGAAGATGAGAGACATGAGAATAACCGGAGTTCCAGTTGTCGACGAGAATGATGTGATCACGGGGATAGTAACCGAGAGGGATGTGATAACATACGACGTTGTGTGGAACGAGTTGGACAATATCGAAATCAAAGCTGATAATCCAATAGTCACCACGGTCACAGAGGGTAACACCGCGACCTCTGATTTCACCTTCTGGCAGATTGTGGACAGGATACTCGATGGGAATAAGCGGGAGCTGATCCTTGTGGAGGACGAGAAGATGATTGGCTTCATCACCAAGATGGACCTCATCAAGTCCATAACAACACATGTGAAGGAAATCAAAAGCTCCTTTGACTTCCTGCAAACACACATGATCAACACTGATGACCACAGGTTCTACGTGCCAGCAACCCTGCCCAACACCTTGGGTAGGTTCAGACGACTGATGAACGTGAGAGGTATCAGCTCCATACCTGTACTAGTTGGGGCGTACCCAGGATACATTATCAATCAGGAGAGTATGATTTTCGCCCACTCACTATGGTCATAGGGAAATATAGAGTAAGATTATATATCATCGTGCACTCTATAATATTTGTCGATGATGAAGAACGACCTCATTAGAACCAGCGTCTACTGTTCAGGGTGCCGGGCGACGAAGTTCATCGAGCTGAATGGGAGCGATATTCCCGCGGACGGGAAGATCAAGAGAAAGGCCCTTTACCATGAGAGCCACGTACTCGCTCTCGACATAGATGCTAACGGAGTGGTCAGAGGAGAGACCGTCATCGAGGTGATTCGGAATCCGTTGATAGATCTCATAGAGAGAGTCACTGACGAGCTGTGCAGGATAAATGAAGAGGGTATTATCCCAGTTCAGATAGACATCTACACAAGCAACCATAATCTACATAGACTTATGGAGACCATAATCTCAAAAGTATTCACCCACGCAATCGGTCTTGAGTCAGAGACCCGAGTGAACATGAAGGTCGAGTCTAAGGAAGATAGGACTTACCTGTCCGGAGATACGCTTGAGATTATGGTGGGACCCTTCCTCTCGACAACTGCGGATGAAGAGGAGGTACAGAGAGGAATTATCTTAGACATATATGAGGCGGAATCCAACCACCTTGACATAGAATCAACCCTTGCAGAGTACAGCTGGGTGGCGTTGCTCATTCCACGAGATAAACGTGAGGGATACCTCAACGCGTTCTCTTCTCTCCTCCAAGCACAGGGGAAACCTTATTTCATTGAGTCTCTGTCGAACGAGACTATGAACCAACTATTTGATTTCGTAATCGCGATGACGAATGCCCTTTACTGAGCCCTTCGGCGTAGAGTAGCAATGGTAATGAATGTAACTAGAAAGAATGCAGAGGGGAAAGGAGTACCTTCCGAGGTTGTGTCGGAGTCTTCGGGGACTGGCTCAGATGTCGAGTTAGTTGTTGTAGGATCTGAAGTGGAAACTGGTTCGGATGATGACGTACTAGAGTCTGTAGCTGCCGAGGATTCTACGACCAAGTCGGCACTCATAGAAGGATGATAGTCACAGGTGATTGGAAGAATCTGCTCTGCTGAGGGTGCAGTATAGTCGACAGATCCAGACTTACCGGGTTGAAGATCTAGGAGTGTTGTACCATCAACCGTGAAAGTGTGGGGTGCCGAGTCTTTGTTGGTTACTTGAAAGGTAACAGTCTCACCAGGCTTGATGGAGATGGGGTCGGGAGTGTACTTGAATCCAGAAATCTCGACATCTATTACACGATTGGTCTGAGTTGTTTCTTCAGAACTTACACTGAAAGAGAAGATTGCTAGTAGCAATAAGCAACTGATGATGAGGAAAAACCTTGCTCTCATGTCACCATATCAATCTACACCCTATAAATATTCTCGCTAATTTGAGTTGGTACAGTTTGTACATACCAAGACCGATGTGTGGTAAACACCATAGTTATTTTGGAGGTAGATGAACGAGCGTATATCAGAAGTTCCTTATTGTGGGAGAGTTTTCGGAGAGTAAGTGTCAAGCTTTGATTTTGTCAGGTTGGGATTAGCAGTTCCCCTACAGCAACTCGGTAATGTTAAACTCAACCTAGAGAACCACAGGAAGATGATCAGGGAAGCGATTGATAAGGGAGTCCAAGTACTCTCATTCCCAGAGATGTCCCTCACTGGCTACTCGCTAGGAGATCTCTTCCACCAGCAAGTTCTGCAGGAGAGTGTGCTGGATGCCATACACCAGCTCTCAAAGATTGCAGAGGAGAACGAGACCCTGTTCTTCGTCGCAGGTGCCCCGTTTATCTACCAAGGTACACTATACAACACTGCTCTGGTATATGGAGATGGGAAACTTCTGGCCATCATCCCCAAGTCCTACCTACCTTCCTACGACGAGTTCAAGGAGAGCATATACTTCCACCCTGCACCAGACAAAACCAGAGCTATAAAGGTTAGGGGGATAGAAAATGAAGTAATTTTCGGGACACAAGTGATCTTCGAATGCAGGAATGAGAGAAAGCTCAGAATTGGTATAGAGATCTGTGAAGACCTCTGGGCAGTCATCCCACCAAGCCAGAAGCTGACCCTGAACGGAGCGTCAATCATCCTCAATCTCTCAGCAAGTAACGAGCTTGAAGGTAAGTCAGACTATCGCAGGGGACTCGTCAAGTACCAGTCTGACCAGTGCAAGACGATATATGCATACACATCCTGTGGCATCGGAGAGACCACTACAGACATTCTCTTCTCCGGGCAGACAATGGTTTATGAGTCAGGGGATCATATCGCCGAGCTTCCTCAGTTCTCCTTTGAGAACTCCATACTCGTCACCGACGTGGACGTGGGACGAATCGAGAACCATAGAATCAGGGATACAGTGTGGGCAGAGTCAGTTAATCACAAGAACCACACTGACTTTACCAAGGTCGAGTTCTCCACGAAGAAATTGGAAATTAATGGTCAAGACCTTCTGCGAAGGTACGACAAGCACCCACTTGTCCCAAAACAGAGTGAGAGGTTCAGGGAGATATTTGATATACAAAGACATGCTCTCGCCCTGAGGGCGAAGAGAGCAAAGGCCGACAAGTTTGTTATCGGAGTGTCGGGTGGTGCAGACTCCAGCTATGCACTGTTGGTGTGTGATGGTGCCCTCGAGCTATTAGGGTGGGGCAAGAACAGAATAGTAGCAGTAACTATGCCATCAGTTGGAACATCAGAACGCACCCTCTCCAACATCAGAGAACTAGCTGATGCCCTCGGAATAGAGCTTTACACACTCGATGTCTCAGAACAGGTCAAAATCTCCCTTGAGCTCATTAACCACGACGGATCGCCAGACCTTACTCTTGAGAACACCCAAGCGAGGATCAGGTACACTAATCTCTTCAACATCGCCAACAGGGAAAATGGGATTGTCGTGGGTACAGGAGACCTCTCGGAGATCGCTCTGGGATGGATGACCTATGCTGGGGATCACCTCAACCATTACTCGATTAACGCAGGTGTGACCAAGACTCTCATCCAAGCACTATTAAGATGGTACGCTACTGAAAAGCCCAAGTTATCAATGTCCCTGACTTCAATTATTGAAACTCCCATCTCTCCAGAACTCCTGCCAACCAAAGAGGGCGAGATATCCCAGAAGACGGAGGACATCCTCGGTCCCTATGAGGTGCATGACTTCTTCCTCTTCCATTTCATGACCAACAGATTTCCCCCAAGGAAAATTTTGTACATTGCTAGCCAGACATTTGAGTACTCTGTTGAGGATATCAAGAAATGGCTACGGACATTCATCACTCGATTTTTCAGGAACCAATTCAAGAGGAGTGCATCACCGGACGGAATCAAGATTGGACCCATCTCACTGACACCAAGGTCTCAGTGGAGGATGCCGAGCGACGCTCAGGTAGATACATGGTTAGAGGATTTGGAGAAATACTAGACCGAGACTTAACGCCCTAAGGCAATTCTGCAATATTGTGGAAAGAGATTTATACAATTGACGATAAAAGTATATTATGTCTGAGGAAAGCGAAGATTACAAGTGGATACAGTCAAGGTATGAGGCCTGTATCAATGGCGAGATATCTGAGGAAGAATACATGAAGGATCTGGAAGAGTACAAACGAAGACTAGGTACTCAAGCCGAAGAAACGAAGGAATCAAACACCTCCGAGGCAAAAACACATACGAAGGTGAGATCCACTTCGATCGCAGGATTGAGAAACAAGCTCCTTGAAGAACTCAAGAAGGACTGAACTGATCTGTATGATATTCTTTTTTAAAGCAGAATAAATTCTCGATTCGTAGGTAATCATGAGTGCAGAACAAGTAATTGTCAAGCTGTTAGCTGACGGAGGTGAGACGAAACCCAGTTCAGCCATATCGTCTCAACTAGGTCCAACTGGTGTTAATATTGGACAAGTCATCGCAGAAATCAATAAGCAGACATCAAACTACAAAGGGATGAAAGTCCCTGCAACAGTCATTGTCGACAAGAAGACCCGTACCTTCGAGTTGGAGATCGGTATTCCCCCAGCATCTGCTCTGATCAAAAAAGAGGCGGGAATAGCTAAGGGTTCTGGAACACCTCAGAACAATGACGGTGGAAACATCACTTACGAGCAGGTCATTTCGATCGCCAAGTCCAAAAGACCAGATCTGATTGCAGCATCTTTGAAGACTGCAACACTTGAGATTCTCGGTACCATGAACTCGATGGGTGTCACCTGCGAAGGGGTGGACGCAAAGGAGTTCCAAGCAAAAGTCAAAGCTGGCGAGTTCGACGATACCCTATCCAAGCACGATAACTAGATCCCCTGTAGTTTATCCCCATCTTTTTATCACGAAAAACAGGAGTATTGTTCGTAGATGAAACTTCAGATCGAGGAATTTTTTGACCATCACACGATGAGTGTGCACCTCAGGGAGAACCAGCCTGTCTATGCCAAGCGAGGTCGCCCCGGAGAGTGGAGCCTCGTCCCACTTTCCGAGGAGATACTGACGTATGATGACGTGGCAGAGCTTGCAGATGAAATCCTCGAGTACTGTGACAACAACGATGATGGAATGATTGAGGACGATTGGGAGCAGGCCCGAATAATCCAGCTACGGAACTTCAGGATCGTGATCACCACACCACCATTCGCAGATGCCCTCGAGATCACCGCTGTGAAACCAACGATGCAGAAGTCACTGGAGAGTTACTCTATAAGCCAGAAGCTGTTCTCACGGCTGACATCCAGCGCGGAGGGCATCCTTATCGCAGGTGCTCCCGGAGCAGGAAAATCTACCTTTGGAGCAGCCTTAGCGAGCTTCTATGCTAACCAAGAGAAGATCGTGAAGACAATTGAGAAACCAAGGGATCTCTCTGTTGACGAAAGGATTACCCAGTACACCATGCTGGATGATAATCCCGAAAAGACTGGTGACATCCTGTTACTGATGCGTCCAGACTACGTGATTTACGATGAGGTGAGGAAGTCGAGGGACTTCGAGGTCTTCAGTGACCTGAGACTATCGGGGATTGGTCTGATAGGAGTGGTTCACGCCACGAAGCCGATCGACGCCATACAGCGATTTGTCAGCAGGATAGAGTTGGGGATGATTCCCTCAATAATCGACACCGTGATCTTCATAGACAAAGGCGAGATCGGTGCAGTTCTGTCTCTGAAAATGACGGTAAAAGTCCCCAACGGAATGAGATCCGGGGATCTGGCAAGACCTGTAGTTGTGGTCAGCGACTTCCTGAATCAGGACCGGCCTGTGTATGAGATGTTCACTTTTGGTGAGCAAATCGTCGTGGTTCCTCTTGGCACACCACT
>WAMJ01000045.1 GCA_015522385.1 Candidatus Heimdallarchaeota archaeon | reverse complement strand
GAGCAGCGCCGACCGAGTTTGACAGGCAACAGAGTCTGGAGGGAGAGTACCTCGTAGGGATTGTGGAGTTGGAAGACAATGTGCGGATCATCAGTCAAATCACGGACAGTTCCTTGGACGATCTTGACGTAGGGGACAGTGTCAAGATGGTCTTCAGAAAGATCTATCATCAGGACTCTATGGATAGATACGGGTACAAATTCGTGAAAACGTAATCTAAATCAAATCGGAAGAAATCCATTTATAGTCTAAAGGGTTTGAAGTAGATTCAAAAAATTCAGAGTACTGTGAAACTCAAGCCCACAAGAACAGCACCAATGATCATGGCCAACCATGTGAATAACACATTCATCTGCCTGATGCGGTTCTTCATGACATCTCCCGACTTGAGGTATGCTCTGTGGAGCTTGACATATGGTCTGGTCGATCTGTGATACCAACCGACGACAACGGCTTGCTGACCCAGTTTATCTGCTAACTTATAACCATGGATGAGATTTCCAATACCTCCAAAAATTGACTCGAAGTCAATCACCATGAGACCTGTGTCGTCCTGTACAACAAAGTCCTCTCCAAGGACAAACCCTGGTTGCCCCCTACCAACAAGCGTCCCCTGAATAACGATTGGCTTACCCCTAATAGGTGATGCTTCGTAGTAGCCGTCCTTGGTCATGTCTGTCATGGCTTCAAGGACTGTAGTTCTTGGGTGATTTGGATCATCGAACTTCTTGATGGAACCGGGGTATTCAAGATTAATCCTCCAGAGATAAAGTGGTCCAATGACGATCAAACCGATACCTAGACCAAGCCACACGTTGTTGTATACCAAATAAGTATATATCGCTGCAATAAGAACGATTAGAACGTTGATGGTGGGGAGAACTTTCCATGCGAACAAGTCCACGAGGAACTCATCCCAGAGACTCTCTGGTGGTTTAATTTTACCTAAGTCTGGATACTTGGGATCCTGATTGACCTCTGGTGCGATCCTATCGAGGTTCTGGAGTCTCTTCCCAGTCAGTGGATGAGTGGATCCGAGCTCGATGACCTTCGCCCAAGGAGTGTGTATATCCCATGCGGCAGCTGCAGCCACTGCTTCAGCATTTACCTCTCCTTTGGCCATAGCCTGAATGACAAGACCCTCGGAAGTTTTGGTATCCGCGAGACCCATGGCACCAAGACCCTTCATGAAACCATTTCTCCGGTTAAGGTTTCGACGATCTCTGGAAGAAAGATTCTGATCCTTCATCCTGTTTTTCTGCTCACCGTCCGCAAGGACCAATCCGTAAGCCACCTTAACAAGAGCGGTGGACATGGCATTAGCATTTCCGGTCTCGATGACAGAGAAGTGATCTGCTAGATATTCCCTCGTCCTTGAGAGGAAAAGAACCATGAATGTCGAGACCAGATAGAAGAGATAGACTACGAATGCTACTCCATATAGTCCCATGGCAACTCCTTGGATTGCGTTTTGAGCATCGCTGTCACTGCTTGCTGTTGTGGATTCAGAGATGCTGTCTGCAAATGACTTGGAAGTGAGGTAGGTGTAGTACATGAGCAGAGGAATGGCTTGGGCCAAAGTCATAAAGATGAAATCCCTGTTAACGATGTGACCGACCTCGTGCTCCAGAACAGCCACTCTCTCATCAGGATTGAGAAGGTTAATGATGCCCTCTGTGAAAACCATCCTCGCATCCTTTTTGAACCTTCCATATGTGAAGGCATTCGGCATCTGATCGTGGATGATCCCAACTTTTGAAATTGTGAAATTATGCTTCTGCATCGAGGCGACAAGAGCATTTCTCATGTCCTCTGGTAGGATGTCCACTGTTCCCCATGTCATGTCATAAAGCCATCGAAGCTGTAGATCCATGATCCATGGTGAGATGAGAAATTGCACGAACAGGAAGAGAAGAGCAACGATAAAACCGATGATAGCAGGAGAAACTGTTAGTCCTGCAACCACAGGTGAAACTCCTCCATAATTCACTGCAACCCATGCGATTCCAGTTATTACCGCGAATGTCATAGTGTACATTGAGATCAGGATACCCCCTGATCTTAGGTACAATGGATTTGCCATACTTTCTAAGGGAATTCATTTGTTTAAAAAATTTTCCAGAAACTGCTCAATAATCGCCCATAGTCTTGTTTTTCATTACTCAGTTGTTGGGTAAATTATCTTGACATTTTCTCTAAGGGGAATGACCTCGAGAGTTTCTCGACTCTTCTCGTCTAGACTCAGGAACTGAATGTCTTGGTCGACTTTTTTCCAGCTTGACCCTATGACGTAGACCGGTATATTATTCTCAGAAGCGTATAGCACGATATCTTTTGATCCTCTCTTGTTGACAAATCCAAGTCTTGTGTGGAATTTATCACAACCTAACAGAACTGATGTAACCTTGTGACGTTTCATTAGCCACTCTGCTTCATTGTCCTCGATAAGGTGTTTTTCCCCAGACGTGACGAGCTCTTCGTAGAACTTCACACCTTCAAGCCCAGGCTCTGACTTCATAACGTAGATGTTCTTCACCTTGACCTTCTCCAACACTGACTTGACTGTCTGTGAGTACGAGATCGTAAGCACTCCTCTTGAATTCTTTATCAGGGGCATGATCTCCCTCTCAAGCCATTCATTCTCCGTGAGCACGTGATTGAGTGTCATCTCAATAAGACGCATGAGTTTTGAAGATGATGAGTTGGCGAACTCTAAATCGAATCTTTGGATCATCTCCATATCTGGGAAGGTCTCCTGTAACTTATTGAGGAAATTGAATACCTCCGAACTCCTGTTTGGATACTTCATGAGGAACCTAGAGCATTCTTCAAGACTTTTGATCAATATGTGCTGTGATCCATGAGTTTTGTCTTCAAGAATCTTATCGAACACAGCTAATCATTTACCCTTCATGAAATATAAAATTGCTCATGGAAAATGATATTCCTGTGACTGCTGATAAGAAATCTATAGTTTCAAATACCCGACTTTCTTCCTTAGGGTATGAAACTTGGTTTCATTGGAACTGGTTACGTAGGGCTTGTATCTGGAGTAGGATTTGGTGAGCTCGGTAACGATGTTGTCTGCGTTGACATAGACGAGAAGAAGATTGAGCTGATAAACAAGGGTGTACCCCCAATATTTGAAAACGGACTCGAAGAGATGTTGAAGAGGCTGATTGCGTCGAAGAAGCTCGTGGCGACAACTGACACCGAGATGGCTGTCGCTAACTCCGAGATACTCTTCATTTGCACCGGGACTCCAAGCAGGGAGGATGGCTCTATCGATCTCCGATATATCAAGAGTGCAGCAGAGAATGTGGGGAAGGCTCTGAAGAATTCAGATGAGTTCAAGACCGTGGTGGTTAAGAGCACCGTTGTACCAGGAACAACCCGTGACTTCGTCCTACCAATCTTGGAAAAGCACTCAGGGAAGAAGGCGGGAGTTGACTTCGGAGTTGCCATGAACCCAGAATTTCTCAAGGAAGGTGTGGCGATCGAGGACTTCCAGAACCCTGACCGCGTTGTCCTTGGAACCGAGGATCCCAAGTCATTGAAGATGCTCCGTGAACTCTACAGCTTTGTGAATTGTGAAATACTTGAGACGGATACCGCAACTGCCGAGATGATCAAGTATGCATCAAACTCATTCCTTGCAGTCAAGATCTCATTCATCAACGAGATTGCCAACATGTGTGAGAAGATGGGTGCTGATGTCAACCTTGTGGCTCAAGGCATGGGGATGGACGACCGGATTAGCCCGAAGTTTCTTAGGCCCGGGATTGGTTATGGTGGTTCCTGCTTCCCCAAAGATGTAAAAGCATTACGAGCAGCAGCAGAAGCAACAGGTGTGACTGCTAAGATGCTATCTGCTTCCTTGGAGGTGAACAAAGTCCAACCATCAAGGGCAGTAGAACTCCTGAAAAAGCATATGGATCCCAGTGGAAAGACCATCGCATTATTGGGAATGGCGTTCAAGCCTGACACTGATGACATGAGAGAGTCAAGAGCGATCCCACTGGCAAAGGAGCTAATGGACCTCGGGGCAAAGATCCGAGGTTACGACCCCATAGCCAAAGAGACCGCTAAGATGAGCATGCCGGAGGGGACAGAGTTCTTCGATAACATAGATGACCTGCTAAACGGTGCGGATGCAGCAATCCTCGTCACCGAATGGAATGAGTTCAGAGAGCTCACACCACAATTCTTCCTTGATCATGGTGTGAAGTACCTCGTGGACGGCAGACGGATTTACGATAAGACTGAATTCAACAAAAGTGGAGTAGTCACCGAAGTTCTCGGTGAAGCCTAGAGAACACCCACGAACGATTGATACAGAACCAGCGTCAGTGCTGACACGACCAACCATCCGATTACATCCAGAACTATCCCAATTTTGAATATCTCTTTGACATTGAAATAACCTGTGGAGAATGCGAGCATAGTAGGTGGTGTTCCTATAATTATTGCAAAGTCTACTGAACAGACAATGGCTATATAGATCGCAAGTATTGCTGGATTGAATCCTAGTACCGCTCCCATGGGCATTACAATCGGAATTAAGATCGCGGCTGAAGCGGTATTTGAGGCTATCGCAGTCAGTATGAGGGCAAACCCACCAAGTACGATAATGATGAGAGCAGGTGGGTAATCCCTGATGAAGTAGAAGGTGCTGGCCATCCACTCCGCTAACCCGGTATGAAGGATGACGTTACCCAAGGCAATTCCTCCTCCAAATGTCAGAAGGACGTTCCAGTTTACCTCAAGGATGTCTTCCTCTACGAGCTGTCCAGTGAAGAAAAGGATGACCACTCCAGCCAGAGCAACTATTCCTGCTTTGACACCGTGCTGCCTTTCGGTCAGCCATAAGATGAAGATCCCTATGAAGACGATACCAACCGCGAATTGATCTTTGTTTAGCCTACCATGGGCCTTCAGTTCCTTCAGGGCATGGTCTTTTGCCAGTTGGATTTTCTCGGAGGGGATGCTGGGCTTGAACCTCAGAATGATGTACACGAATATGACTGGGATCATGATTGCTACCACAGGAAGTCCAAAGTAGAACCATTCCACGAACGATATCTCTGCTCCATTGAACTCCCGTGCAAGATCTGCAGCAATGATGTTGGGAGGTGTACCAATTAGTGAGCCTATTCCTCCCAAAGTAGCAGAATATGCAATACTCAGAACAAGTGTCTTCCTGAATTCACCGTACTCTCCCTCAAATTGACTCATCAGTGTAATTGCAAGAGGAATAAGAACTGCGGCTGCTGCAGTATTGCTCATAAACATTGAAAAAACAGCACTCATGACCATCATGGTGAGAATGAGGACTTTCCCATGGGCAGGAATCCTAGAGAGAATCTGCAGTGATATCCAAGTGTCAAGCTTTGTCTTCCTCATCGCCATTGCAAGGAGGAATCCGGCAAAGAAAAGCACGATAATACTGCTGAAAAATGGAGACAGACTGTCATTCGCTGTATCAAGCTTGAAGACCACCGAGACTACGGGTATGATAAGTGAAGCAGCAGCGAGAGGGATGAATTCCGTCAGCCAGAGAAAGGCTATGCCAAAGAGCAATCCAAGTGCCAGTTTGGAATACCTAAGAGGTCTAAAGGTCACATTAGCAGTTCTCCCATCTCCCTCCTTCTGAAGAGACGTTGTCAGCTGAAAGTTGTCTCCCCTTATCTCAATCTTTGTTGCTGTCATTATCTCTCTCGTAATTACCAAATTGTCCTCAACTACTTCAAAAGAGAAGGTGATTCTCTCATCAATTGCCCTCGAATATTCTGGTGAATAAATTGCTAAAAGTGATATCCCGTTATTAGAGAGTCTGGTTGTGACCAACGAGGTATTTGTTGGAGTGTCCAGAACCTTAAATGTAATCAAGAACTTACTTGTGACTCCTTCACGCTGGATCGACAAGGAGATTGAGTACTTCCCCTCCTCCATCTCAGGAGGGGCTATCAGATAACCGAATCCAAATAGGATAATTGTCAAGGTAACAAAAAGTACCTTCTTCTTGGCTGTGGGTCTAGTTGAGGAAGTACTACCCATACGTGCGAATCAGATACCACATAAGATAAAATATCTCTATGAGGTTATGGGATATTGAAACTAATCGAGTGAATCTTAAGCTCCTAGCTTTGGACAATACGAAACACTCAGGATTTGTTGTGATATTGCCGATAGCTGAAAAATTATTATAGATCCTTAAATTTGATAATTATGGTTAAAAGTCATTTCGACCTCAAAAAGTTGGCGTCGTTACCAAATTTTTACATGCCAACCCTGAGTCATGATCAGACCAAGATGGCCTTATACTACGATGTCACGGGAAGAATCGAGCTATACGTACTAGACCTCAAAACAAACGAGATGGAACAGATTTCCAAAGGGGAGGTTCCTCACCTCCTGAGATCTGGTTTCATCTGGGGAAGGGATAATAGGACAATTTTCTTCGCGAAGGATAATAATGGAGATGAGCAGCATAACATCTTTGCTATCGATACAGTCTCCAAGAAGACAAGGCAGCTGACAGACACTCCACAATTCCAAGAGCACGTAGCTCACACCTCCCCTGATGGAGAATGGATTACATTTAACTCGAACAGAAACGGACAGATGAACATCTACAAGATGAGATACGACGGATCAGAGGTCACTCAGTTGACCGCGACTGACAATCCTTCATACGGGGGTGTCTTCAGCCCGGATGGGAAGTACATAGCATTCATGCACAATGAAGAAGCTGATCTGAGGAATAATGATATTTATCTCCTTGATCTTGAGAGCGGGGATATTGAGAGAGTCATCCAGATGAAGGTTGGATCACAGGACGGGTTTGTAGACTGGAAGAAGGATTCCAGTGGATTCTACTTCAACTCTGATGCATCAGGTTCATCAAAACCTGGAGTATTTGATCTCGAAACGAAGTCAATCAAATTTTTCGGAGAAGATCTCAGCCAGTCGTTGACTGGTGTGAAGATGACATCAGACGGTTCGAAGCTAATTGCTCTTGAGAACAAGGATGGAAGTATATCTCCAATTATCTTCGATACCAAGAGTGGTGAGTACACCCGTCCGAACTTTCCTCCTGGTATAGCAGCGGGTGGACAACTCAAGGATGATGAGATTCTCTACCTCACGGTCAATATGCCGACAAGTCCATCGTCCTTGATAGCTTATAACCTAGTGAATGATACGTCTGACGTTATTCTCAAACCTGATACAGGGGACATCGACAGTTCGCTCTTCACCGATGCAGAACACATATGGTACAAATCTGGGGATGGTACAATGATCCCTGCTATACTGTACAAACCCCGAGACTTCGATCCGAGCAAGAAGTACCCTGGTATTGTCAACCCTCACGGAGGACCTACTGGCCAGTATTTCATGAATTTCTCTGTCTTTGCGCAGTTCATCACGGATCTAGGATATGTGCTCCTCCAGCCAAATGTCCGCGGGTCTACGGGATATGGCAATGAGTTCAGGGACGCTTGTATCAAGGACTGGGGTGGTAAGGATCATGAGGACTGGGTAGCTGGTAGGCAATACCTCATCGATGAAGCAAGTGTTGATCCCGATCGTGTCGCTGTATTCGGGGGATCATACGGAGGATATGCAACCCTTGTCTGCATGACCAAGTCTCCTGACCTGTGGAGGGCAGGGATAGCTTGGGTCCCGGTGAGTGGTCTGAAAAACCTGTACAGCAAGTCCATGGAGCACTTCAAGTACTACTTCAGGATGCAGATGGGAGACCCCGAGAAGGACTCTGAGCTGTGGGAGGAGAGATCTCCCATAAATTTCGTGGAGAACATCAAGAACCCATTGCTCCTCGTCCACGGAGTGAACGATCCGAGGTGTGACGTCTCCGAGTCAAGGAATGTGGTTGCACGTCTCGAGGAACTCGGAAGGAAGAAGGGTGAGGACTTCGAGTACGTAGAGTTTGGAGATGAGGGCCATGGTGGAATGTCGGACATCAATCACAGGATACGCACATTCGAGATACTGGCCGATTTTCTTGACAGAAGACTAAACTAAATTATCTAATGGGATATTCGTAGAGTTTCTTATTCAAAACTACCGGTTCTAATGAGGTCTCTGGCTATAATCAGTTTTCGGATCTCAGATGTCCCTGCACCAATCTCAAGTAATTTGGCATCCCTCATGAACTTCTCTACCTTGTACTCCTTCATGTATCCGTATCCTCCCATCACCTGTATCGCATCCAATGCGAGTTTTGTGGATTTCTCAGCAGCGTAGTAGATTGATGCTGCTGGCTCGCGATTTGCCTTGTGATTCTCCATCACCTTGGAGACCGCATAGTAAACGAGAAGTTTGCTTGTCATAGTTTCAACGTACATATTGGCCAATTTGTCTTGGATCATCTGGAAGTTCGCGATCTTCTCACCGAACTGTTCTCTTTCAAGTGAGTAATTGAGTGCCATCTGTGAGACTGCTTCTGAGATTCCAAGTGAGATGCCTGCGAGGGTCGCCCTTTCTGCAGACAGACCTGACATGACCACTCGGTGACCTTTGTCCACCTCTCCCATGACATTCTCGACTGGGATCTTGACATCATCAAAAAAGAGTTCTCCTGTGAGAGAACCTCTCATCCCCATCTTCTCCATCTTCTGCCCCTTGGTCACACCCTCTGCGTTCAAGTCAACGATGAAGGCAGTAATTCCCCTCTTTCCCTTCTCTGGGGATGTCTTAGCGTAGACTATCCCCACGTCGGCGATAGGTGCGTTTGTAATGAATGTCTTGCTCCCGTTGAGTATGTAGTGATCTCCTGCAAGTTTCGCAGTGCTCTTCATCCCAAGCGCATCAGAACCTGATCCTGGTTCTGTCAGGCAGAGTGCTCCGACATGCTCTCCCGCGACCAGTTTAGGTAAATACTTTGCCTTCTGCTCATCATTTCCATTTCTACAGAGATTATCGACCATGAGATTTGAATGTGCCCCTATGCTCAGTGCAAAGGCAGGACTGACCTTCGCTAACTCTTCGAGAATTATGGTCTGGGTGATGTAGTCCGACTCTGCGCCACCGTATTTCTCGTCAACAGTCGGACCCAATAGGCCCAGCTCTCCGAGTTCTTTGAACAGGTCATGGGGCCAGTAATCCTCTTTATCCATTTTCTCGGCTACCGGTTCAAGTCGGGTGTTGGCGAAGTCCCTTACCGTTTCTGCGATGAGTTGCTGCTCATCTGTAAATTTAAAATTCATTACGACAGGGCTATATTCTGTTTTGAAATACATTTCTATATCCCGATTTGAAAGTGTAATCTCAGAAGTCCGATACTACAGGTTGTAACTCTTTAAATAGAATAGGAAGTACGGGGTATTTAGTGTTCAAGTCTCCCCCAAAAGACATAGAGATACACGTCACCACGATCATGGGTACAGAGTACTCTATAACTGTCGGGTCGGATGAGACGAATATCATTATCTCTGACTCATCCATTGCATCTCTTGATCTAAGTGAACTTCATCAGAAGACCAATCTTGTCAATTTATCCATCGAGGAAGTCTCCATTGTCACTATCGATCTTGAGCCATTACGAGGTCTCCATTCATTGGAAAGTGTCTACATCCAGAAGATCCCTCTCAAGAATATTGATATCTCCCCACTGGCCGAATGCCCTAACATTAAGAATATAATACTAGAGAATATGCAGTTGACCGCATTAGACTTGGAACCTCTACAGAGCTGTTCAAATCTGGAGGGACTATATCTCGGATCTAACCATCTCAATGAGGTCGATCTCTCTCCGCTCAGCAAGTTGGAACAATTACGGACCCTGGTACTGGAGAAAAATAACCTCTATGAGGTCGATCTCTTACCTCTAGCGAAACTCCCTAGATTAACAAAACTGTATATCTCTCATAATCACCTGACCAAGCTTGACCTCTCATTCCTGTGGTTCGGGACTAAGCTTGAGTATCTTGCTATCAACAATAATGAGATTTCCGAGATTGATCTCACACCCTTGGAAAACTGCTACTACATCAAAAATATATCCATCTCTAACAATAGGATCTCCGAGATGGATCTTAGATGGGTCACCAAATTGGACCTTCTGGAGGAGCTCTATCTTGGAGGAAATCCAGTTTATTTCCTCGATCTTTCCCCTATCTCTGGATGCATCTCACTTAGGGGTTTAGGGATCAATGAGATGTCACTCTCCTATATCGACCTAAACCCCCTGAGCTACTGCAGAACTCTTGAACAGATATTCCTCTATGGGAATCTACTCTCCGAGATATCACTGGAATTCATCCACTCAAAGATGGATCGCTTGCGGAAGATCTCACTATCTCGGAATCAACTAGAGACCATAGATCTTTCCCCTCTCAACAATATCCACTCTCTCGAATACCTCTATTTAGAGGACAACAACCTCATAGAGATCGATCTGTCTCCATTGGAGAATCAGCCGTACTTGAAGGACCTCTACCTCGCCAAGAATTACCTCAAGTCCATTGACCTTAGACCACTTGACCAATGCTTTGAGCTCGACAGATTAATGCTTGGAGAGAATATGCTGGAATCCATAAATCTGGCTCACATGTCCGGAGCAGCAAAACTGACCTATCTCCGGTTAGATCGAAATATGCTTTTCCAGATCGACCTTACCCCACTGAAAGACAAGGTCAATCTCAACCTGTTAAGCTTGGAAAAGAACCAGTTTATCGAGATTGACCTCAAGCAACTTAATGGCTGTGACAATCTCGGGAGTATCGATCTTAGAGGAAACGAGCTAGTTAGTATAGACCTCGAAGGTGTAGATCTTCCCAACCTAGAATCACTTGTTCTAGACTCCAACAACCTCAGGTCGGTAGATCTGGGTGCCATTTCAGCATTCAAGAAGCTGAAGATTCTCTCACTTGGTTCGAACTTCATAAAGGAGATTGACCTTGGTCCTCTCTCCGAACTTCCTGAACTCAGGGAGCTGTACCTGCAGGAGAACGAGTTAGTTTCAGTCGATCTCACTCCACTCGCAGATATTCATACATTGGTTAAACTCAATCTCTCTGCTAACCTCTTGGACAAGGTAGATCTTACTCCACTTGGTTCAATCCCCGAATTAAAATATCTATATCTGTCCGAGAATTTTCTAGAAGAAATAGACCTCTCTCCCCTTGAGAACAATGAGGATCTTCGTCTCCTGCACTTGAAGAAGAATCAATTGAAAAGGATCGACCTTGAGCCCCTCTATGGTTCAGTCGAGATGACGGAACTCAATCTTTCCCAGAACCCTATCGAAAAGATTGACCTGACAAATATCCAGAATTGGTTTAACCTAGACTACCTTGATCTTAGTTCTTGTGAGCTACGAAGAATTGATCTGTCGCCCCTCTGGGACAAGGACATGTTGAGATACCTCTACCTCGAAAATAACTCACTCTCTGAGATCGATCTGGAGCCACTGTCAAACTGCTTTGAGCTTGTCCAGTTGGATCTAAGCAAGAACTTCATCTCGTATCTCGATCTCAGCCCAATCGCATCATTGAATCTGCAGATTCTAAATATCAGCGACAACAACATCACTGAGGTAAGAATCGACCCACTTGTCTTCAAGCCCAAGTTGCAGCTCTTCGAATTCCCCAAGCACTCAAGGCTTCTGATTTCCAATGCACTACTTCAGGAGGAATTTCCCTCTATATTACGCGATTGGAAAGAGTTGTGCGAAGTGGTTGAGGAATAGGGATATCCATTAGAGAAACTGTTATTATTGCACCCATAGAGAGCTTAAATAGAGATTCCAATGCAGACCTACGAAGAAGAACCCGTTTATCATTCCAAGCACCCCATTCGTATAATCACTGCAGCATCGCTCTTTGACGGGCACGATGCCTCTATTAACCTCATGAGGAGACTCCTTCAGGACTCCGGTGCGGAGGTTATACACTTGGGGCATAACCGTTCCGTGAGGGATATTGTGGTCACTGCAATTCAGGAGGATGCTCAAGGGATAGCCATTTCCTCCTACCAAGGTGGTCACATGGAGTTCTTCAAGTACATGAAGGATCTGCTGGCAGAATTCGGAGCATCCCACATCAAGATTTTTGGAGGGGGAGGAGGAGTCATCGTTCCCGATGAGATCAAAGAACTGGAGGCATATGGCATAAACAAGATCTTCTCACCAGACGACGGGCGCCAGATGGGATTACAGGGGATGATCAACCATATCCTCCGTGAATGTGATTTCTCAACCAAAGACTTCCATCAGTACGTGGACTTTGACAAAGCGACGATGGAGCAGAAATGGCTTGGAACTGCTGGGCTTATTACAATCGCAGAGATCGGTGAGAAGAATTCCGAAATGGAAAAGATCAGCAAGATCGCCAAGAAAAAGACAGTTCCCATAGTCGGAATCACCGGAACGGGGGGTGCAGGTAAGTCATCACTAACAGATGAGTTGATCCGCCGCTTCCTGATGGACTTCCCTGACAAGAGCATTGCCGCGATCTCAATCGATCCCTCCAAGAGGAAGACTGGTGGTGCTCTCCTCGCAGATCGGATCAGGATGAACTCTCTCAGTCACTCGGACAACGTTTACATGAGGTCTCTGGCGACGAGAAGGGCCAACTTGGCCACGAGTGAGGCAGCCCGACCTGCAATTGACATCTGCAAGGCTGCGGGATACGACCTCATCATTGTGGAGTCGGCAGGGATAGGGCAGTCCGGGAGTGAGATTATAGACCTCGCCGACATCAGTATATACGTCATGACCACGGATTACGGAGCGGCAAGTCAGCTCGAGAAGATAGACATGATTGACTACGCAGATCTCATTGCTATCAATAAGTTTGAAAGGAGAGGTGCAGAGGATGCACTGAGGGATGTCAGAAAGCAGTATCGAAGATCGAGGAAACTTTTCGATACCGAGAAAGTTCCAGACGAGGAGATCCCTGTCTTTGGCACCATGGCCTCACAGTTCAACGATGCTGGTGTGAACTCACTCTATGTGAAATTGATGGAGGTTGTTGATGAGAGGTTCAAAGGCTTTAAGTCGACACTTAAGGAGAAGATCAACCTTCCTATTGGAAACTCGAATAGGAGCTATATCATTCCTCCCCAAAGAGTTAGGTACCTTGCAGAGATCAGCGAGACCATCAGGGAGTATAAAGACTGGGCCAGAACACAAGCGGAGTATGCCCGGAAACTCTGGCACCTTATGGAGAGCAAGAAGATACTCTCACCCTCATCTAAAATCGCTGAAATCTTCGACAAGCAAATTGAGGACATCAAGGCAATGATCACTCCCGATAATCTCGATATCATAGAGAACTGGGACTCCTTCAAGGAACTCTACGAAGCTGATAATTTCGTCTACAAGGTCAGAGGCAGGGAGATCAAGGTCCCTACCTTCACAACCTCACTTTCAGGGACGAGGGTAACCAAGGTCGCATTACCACAGTTCAAGGATTGGGGAGAGATACTTGAGTGGGTTTTGCTCGAAAATGTCCCGGGTAGCTTCCCGTTCACAGCAGGAGTGTATCCTTTCAAGAGAACGGGTGAGGATCCCACGCGGATGTTCGCTGGAGAGGGGCCACCCGAGAGGACGAACAAGAGGTTCCATTACGTGTCCAAGGGTCAACCCGCAGCTCGGTTGTCCACAGCTTTTGACTCTGTCACACTTTACGGTGAGGATCCACATGAGAGACCTGACATCTACGGGAAGGTAGGTGAATCAGGAGTATCCATCTGTACTATCGAGGATATGGAGAGGCTGTACGCTGGATTTAACCTGTGCGATCCCAAGACGTCCGTGAGCATGACGATTAACGGACCTGCCCCCATCATGCTCGCATTCTTCTTCAACGCAGCAGTCAGACAGCAATGCAGGAAATGGGTGGTGGACAATAATCTTCTATCTCCTGCAGAAGCCTACGTGAGGACTGGGGATGGACGTTACGGATTCGACGTGCACAAGGGAGAACAATGGGTGGTCGATGACAAGACACCTGAACTCAAGGCATGGGATGAAATTCGTAAGCTTATTCCAGATGATAAATATGAAGAGATCAGGACGTATACCTTCTCGCAGGTGAGAGGTACTGTTCAGGCCGATATTCTGAAAGAGGATCAGGCTCAGAACACCTGCATATACTCAACTGACTTCTCCCTCAGGATGATGGGCGATGTCCAGCAATTCTTCATCGACAACAATGTCAGGAACTACTACTCGGTGTCAATCTCGGGATACCACATTGCAGAGGCAGGAGCTAATCCGATCTCACAAACCGCATTTACCCTTGCCAATGGCTTTACATATCTGGAATACTACAAGTCCAGGGGCATGGACATCGATGACTTCGCTCCTAACTTCTCGTTCTTCTTCTCCAATGGTCTAGACCCAGAGTACTCTGTCATCGGGAGAGTTGCCCGTCGGATCTGGTCTATCGCTCTTAAGGAGAAGTACGGAGCAAGTAAGCGTAGTCAGATGCTTAAGTATCACATTCAGACCAGTGGGCGGAGTCTTCATGCTCAGGAGGTCGATTTTAACGACATCCGAACTACTCTCCAAGCACTTCTTGCAATTTACGACAACTGCAACTCACTACACACCAATGCATATGATGAAGCCGTGACAACCCCCACTGAAGAATCTGTGAGAAGAGCTATGGCCATCCAGTTGATCATTAACCGTGAGTTCGGTGGTGCGAAGAACGAGAACCCCAACCAAGGTTCCTTCATCCTGCAGGAACTCACAGAGTTGGTCGAGGAAGCAGTTCTCTCAGAGTTCGAGAGGATCAGCGAGAGAGGGGGTGTACTTGGTGCAATGGAGACACAGTACCAAAGAGGGAAGATCCAAGAGGAGTCAATGTACTACGAGCACCTCAAGATGAGCGGAAAACTCCCCATCATAGGTGTCAACACCTTCCTCAATCCCAATAGAGGGGACAATGTCTTAGAGGTCAATGAGCTTATCCGTGCGACTCCTGAGGAGAAGAGGATGCAGATAGACCGGCTCCGTGAATTCCAGAAGAAACATGAGGACAAGTCGATCCCTGCTCTGGAGAGATTGCAGAAAGTAGCAGTATCTGGTGGTAATATCTTCGAGGAGCTCTTAGACACGGTCCAGTTCTGCTCTCTCGGACAGATAAGCTCAGCGCTCTATAGGGTAGGTGGAGAGTACAGGAGAAACCTCTGATCTTGAGTATACCAACAATCTACAATCCTTAAATACTGCACGACATATGCCGACACAATGAAGATACATCTTCCTATACTAATGGTACTTCTGGTATTATCGGTTGTACCTCTCGCTCAGAGTGCAGAGAGTAACAAGGTACCCTACCCTCCGGTGATTCCGAAGGAGAGTGAGGTGAAAGGAGTGGTTCTGATCGACGACAGCCATGATAACGACTACACCCCTAGCGGTATGGTGCAGATCAAGTCCAACCTCGAGAACAAGGGTTATGTGGTAAGATACGTGAGTAACTTTACAAGCTTTTCCGAGGGTCTGGGATTCGCCCACTACTTCGTGATGTCAGCACCGTTCGGCAACATCAGCAGTGCGGATGTCGATGCCATCAAGTCCTGGTTCGACGGAGGATCCCGTAACCTAATCCTTGCGTCCAGAGGTGACTTCAGCATGCCTAATTATGAGGGCATCAATGACATCCTTGGAAATCTCAGCACTACGACAAGAGTGCAGGATGACAACATCTACACAACTGACAGCAACGCTTGGCAACCGTGGTACGTCGACACGAATAACTTCAACAAGGACTACGGAAAGGTGTTTTCTGGAGTAGATATAGTTAGCTTCTTCAGTCCCAGTTCTATCCTCCCTTCTAGTACGGCGGATGTCCTTGCCTTCGCGGAAGCAAAGGCATATCAGAGTGATGAGAGTGGATCTCCTCCCGAGAAGATCTACGATAACACTGATGACGGTACTGGTGGTGACAGTATCCCACTGGCAACCTATGAGACCGTCGGTTCAGGCGCTGATCAGGACAGGATTGCTGTGTTCGGAACGACCATGTGGTCAGACTTTGACTACGGCGATTCAGATGCACAGGATCCTCTGATGTTCGAGAACCTGCTTGACCTCATGAATGAGGAGACGGTTAAGGCAGCTGGTGAGATCGTGATCGACTTGCCTGACAACGATCCACCACAGCTCGAAATCCTGTTCCCGAGGGATCTCGCGACTGTGACAGGACTGGTACCGGTAGCTGCTGAAGCGAAGGATCCTTTCGGAATAGCTTCGATTGAATTCTACTTCGACGGAGAGCTGGTTTCCAATAGCCTCTATTACGGATTCGACAGCTCAAAGGTCTCCGAGGGTCCTCATGAGGTCAGGATAGTTGTGACCGACACAAGTGGTAACACGGCTGAGGCCATCCACGTCTATCGGGTAGATCATGACTTCAAACCAACACTTCGGTCAACCGCTAAGTTCATGACATACAATATCAAGGAAAGTGGTATTTTCCCCGAATGGTTCTCAGTGGTCAAGGAGGAGAACCCTGATGTTCTTTTACTTGTTGAATCTGGGAACTTCGACGACGATAATGATTTCCTGCTTAACAAGGTGGTCACGGAGTTGAATACTTACTTCATCGACGAGGCTCCTTACAGTGCATATACCCTACAAGGTATAGACAACGCGTGGAATGGAATTACTCTCATTTCAAGATTTGAGTTCGAATCTCCGCAGAAGCTGGATTCCCTGAAATCAGATACGGGTTCAACTGTCAACATCCCGCTACCGTTCTTGGCTACTACACTCAAGGTAGGTTCTACTGATGTATCGCTAATAGGTGGGCATCTCACGTGTTGCCCCAGCGGAAAAATACCACGAGCTAATGAGCAGGAGGCAATTATTAATTTCATGGATGATCTGGGTGACATACCGATTGTCTACTTGGGTGACATGAACTCCGAGTCGCCTGAAGATACAGATGCAAATGGACCAAATGACCTAGGAACTGAGCCCATTGAGATGCTAATTAACGCCTCACATCCTAAGGCCTCAAAGGTTCATACATTCACAGACGTGTTTAGATCTCTTAATCCTGATGATCCTGGTGTGAGTTACCTCCCATTCGGCTCAAGGATAGACTACATCTTCACCAATCAGTACTTCAGTGGCAAACTCCTGAATTCAACCACTGGGGATACGCGGAGTGCCTCTGAAGGCAGTGACCATGCGAGTGTGGATGCCTATATTGACCTCGGTGAATGGACACCTGATGTAGTGGTAGACAGGTTTATTCCAGATGTCACTCTGACACCAGAGATCCAGTCCTCGACATCTTCTCTCTCTTCAGAAGCTGCAGGTCTACCCTTCTCCGTTACTCCGTTAGTATTTGGACTAGCGGTCATCGTCCTCCTGAAGAAGAGGAAATAACAATAGGACAAGTTATTCAAATCTATTCTTAATTGTAATCTATATTCCTATACATTTACCTCAAAGACCGACCAGTCAACCTTCTGCATACCAATAGAGGAGAAATACCGCTGAAGGGACTCGTCCGTATCCCTGACGATTGTCCTGATCTTCCTAATTCCCAGTCCTTGGAAGTGTGAGATGATCTCCTCTCCCAATTTCTTCCCAAGACCCTCACCGCTGAATGCAGGATCAATTCCAATCATGTTGATCAGACCGACCTTCTCCATTGTTCCAAAAGCATCCTCAAGGACGCCTCCGATGATGAAACCGATGAGTTCGCCATTTTTCTCTGCCCCGAGGCTTGCCAAGGAGTTATCGATCTGCATGAGTAGTCTCTCGGACTCCAGTTTGTCGCTCTTCGTCACCTTCTTGTAAATCTCTGATACCTTGTCGATGTCACTCACGTCGAGTGGACGAATCTCTGCGTCTACTACCATATGTCTGTGAGTTTCTCGTCCTACTAAAATGTTGCTCGGGTAGAAAACTATATCTTGTATTGCTTATTCAGCGTCCGAGGGGCTTTTCTGAGGGTGAAAGCATTATAAACTCCCACTCATGAGATGAGTTATGGTAGACTTACTAAAGACACCAGGTGCAACGTACATCGACTCAGACAACGTCAGCCTCGTCGAATTCAAGAAGGAGGGAAGGTTGGGGATTATCGAGCTGACCAACAACAGGAAGATGAACACCTACTCCCATGAGTTCTTCGTCCAGATGGACCGTGCGATTAACCAAGCTCGGTTCGACGACGAGGTTGTCACCATCCTTATCAGGAACAGGGAACCAGGGGCATTCAGCGCTGGTGCAGAGATCAGCTATCTTCTGGCCTGCTCCACTGGGTCAAAGGGCAACTTCTGCCTCCACGGCAACGAGGTGTTGCTCAAGCTGGAACAGACTCCAAAAGTAGTCATCGCTGCTCTCAACGGTCACACGGTGGGTGGTGGTCTGGAGATCGCCCTCGCAGCTGACATCAGGTTCATGGCCAGGTCACCGAACCCGGAGAAAGAGTACAAACTTGGTCTTCCTGAGATTAATCTGGGAGTACTCCCTGGAACGGGTGGTACACAGAGACTGTGCAGGATTGTGGGTAATTCCCGAGCCATCGACCTCATGATCACCGGTAGGCTTCTCACTCCAGATGAGGCTTTTGAACTCAAACTTGTCGACTATGTTTATGACTCTGATGTTTTTGAGGAGAAAGTCATGGAGTATGTTAATAAAATTGCAAATGGGCCCAAGATGGCGTCTGGACTTATCAAGAGATCAGTTGTCTCCGGTTCACAGATGTCGCTCCATGAAGGCCTGACCCTTGAGCGTGAGCTACAGAATCGGCTCTTTGCCTCGAAGGACGCTCAAGAGGGCATTTCCGCGTACCTAGAACGTAGGAAACCAAACTGGGAATAATCTACATACAGAATTATCAGTGATTCGTGTAAAATCGAAATTTTCCGTGATAGGCAGTTTTAATAATTGGCAAACAAAATTTTGTTATGATTAGATTTGGTTCACCTAAAAGTAGTCCATGCACCCCCGGAGGATATTGGGAGACGCATTGTTAGACTAACCCCTGATGTCATGAAATCCTTCAACTTCTTCGAGGATGAGATCATCGAGATCATATCGGAGAGGAAGAGAACCCCCGCCATCGTTAAGGCACTGAAGAAGGAGGTTCCTGGAATGCCATTGACGAGCACACCATCCAATAGGTGGGATGACGAGTGGAATGAACAGCGGGTAGAAGGGTTTATTACCATGGACGGACTACTCCGTGCATCTATAGAATGCTCCCTCAACTCTGTCGTGAGGATTGACAAGACCGCGATCAAGAAGGGGCAGAAAGTAGTTCTGCAACCCCTTCATAAAGTACAGACCAAGATCACCGAGGAAGACAAGCACCAGCTACTCGGTGTCCCGCTGACCACACTTGACGTTTTGGAGATGACGTTAAAGCACGTCAGCGAGAATGAGGGAAGCGAGATGAAGGAGCTCCTGACTGATCAGGAGTGCAGATTTCTCGTCACTGACGTCGAGCCCAACGGGATGATCCAGATCGGTCCTGATACCCAGATTGTCATCAAAGAGCATTCTCCTCAGCTCTTGATTAAGGGCGTCGGAACCCTCACCTACGAGGACTTCGGTGGGTACTGGAAGCAGAAGAAGCGAATTCACGAACTGATAGAGCTCCCGCTGAGAAACCCTGACTTCTTCAAACCCATCAATATAAAGTTCCCCAAGGGTGTGTTGATCTCCGGTCCATCAGGGGTTGGGAAGAGCCTACTTGCCCGAACCGTGGCAAGTGAGTCACAGGTTACGACCATTATGGTCGATGTCTCCAGTATTCTGACCACTGATCTCGCAGAGTCCGAGAGGCAGATCAAACGTTACTTCAGGGAGGCGAAAATCAAGGCACCTTCCATCGTTCTGATAGATGACATCGATCTGATCGCAAACAATCGTGACAAGATGACGACCAGCGAGATCACCCGTAGGATAACTACGCTTCTCCTTCAGGAGATAGACAACATCAAGGAGAGCGAGTCCATTCTGGTGATAGGGACCTCCAGTCGACCGGAAGAGATTGATCCTGCGTTCCGAAGACCTGGACGTCTGGACGTCGAGGTGCAGATGTCCGCTCCCGATACCAACGACAGGGAGGAGATCCTGCTCATCCTATCTAGGAACATCCCGACAGAACCGGATCTGGATCTAAGCTCTATAGCACGAAGGACCAAGGGATTCCTCGGAGCTGACCTCACAATGGTGGTCAAGCAGGCCTCAATTCAGGCTTTTAGGAGGATACTCCCCAGTATAGACCTGCGCGAGGAGCTCCCGACCAACCTCATTAATGCCCTCCGACTCAGTCAGAAAGACTTCGAGGAGGCTCTGAAGTTCGTCGAACCCTCTGCTATGAAAGAGATCATCGCAGATATCCCCGACACAAGATGGGAGGATATCGGTGGACTGGACGGGCAACGACAGGAGCTAAAGGAGTCAGTTGAGTGGCCTTTACAACACCCTGAGGCATTTGACGAGATGGGGATCTCCCCCCCTTCCGGTGTTCTGCTCTTCGGTCCCCCAGGGACTGGTAAAACTCTACTCGCAAAGGCAGTGGCGAATGAGTCCCAGAGCAACTTCATCCCGATACGCGGACCCGAGCTCGCGAGTAAATGGTTCGGAGAGACCGAGAAAGCAATCCGGGACATCTTCAGGCGAGCAAGAGCCATGGCTCCAACGGTTATCTTCTTCGACGAGGTCGACTCATTGATGAGGATTCGGAGCTCATCTGCAGAGAATCCAGTTGACAGGATCATCAATCAATTCCTCACTGAACTCGATGGGATCGATAAGAAGGGACGGGTTCTGGTCATAGGAGCTACAAATAGACCCGAACTTCTGGATCCCGCGATCATCAGACCAGGCAGATTCGACCGTCTGGTATATATCCCTACTCCCAATGTTGAAGCTCGGCGAAAAATCCTTGAAGTTCATACTAGGGGCATGCCACTAGCAGATAACGTCGATCTCGATGCCATAGCTAAAGAGACGAATTACTATGTGGGCGCTGACCTTGAGAACCTATGCCGGGAAGCAGCGATGCTCGCTCTGAGGGAGGACATCACGAACAGGATTGTCACAGTAGAGCATTTCAGGGAAGCTCTAAAGAAGACAGGTCCCTCAATGAATCCAGATCTTGTCAAAGCTTTCGATAACATGGCGGACAATCTCCGAGGTAAGGTCAATTCGTTACGTCACAAGAACCTCGACTCATACATGTAAATCTCAATAGGTAGACATTCGCTTCAATTTCACTCTATTCCTGTGCACTGGTGTGGACTATTGCACTATTTCAAATAAAATCAGTGCATTGTTTGATATTACAACAAAAAATTTATATGGAATGGTGAGAATGGTATGATAGGTATTATACCTATAATACCACACAGAGGTGATGAACATGCTATCAAGAGTTATGAAAGACATAGACGAAGTATTCTCAAGTTTCAACACAATCTTTGATGAGATGGAGACCTTCAGGAAGCCAATCTCCAACATCAAGTATGACGAAGAAAAAGCAGAGTGGGTCGCAAGAATCGAACTACCTGGAATTGACAAGGATGATCTTGAGGTCACTCTGTCGGAGAACACCATCAGCATCAAGGCCGAGAAGGAGGACAGGAAGTTCAGGTCAACCTTCAAGATCGGCAGCAACATCGATCAGGACTCGATCTCTGCCGAGCTAAAGGATGGATTACTGACCCTGACCTTCAAGGAGATCGTACCTGAACAGAAGAGAATTGAATTAAAATAGGTGATTGAATGGACAACAACGACAACAATAATTGGAGGGTACCGGAGACAAGGGTCTCATACAACAACGAGGATGATTCCATAACCATCCTTGCAGAACTCCCTGGCATTGCCAAAGAGGACCTTGATCTCAAGTTCCTCCAGAATAAGCTCACCATCAAGGGTGAGACTGGTGATATTAGGTTCAGAAAGGTCTTTGTTTTCAGGGATGAACCTGACATCGACCACATCGAGGCCAACTTTGATCTGGGCTTGCTCAAGCTTGTCGTGAGGCCGAAGCAGCCTGAGGTCATCAAGATCCCTGTGAAGTAAGGAGGTGAACAGATGAGGTTGTACACAGACGAGAAAGGCAGACAGTACCGAATTCCTGAATCTTGGTCAACATACGACGAGGAGAAGGATATGTACCATATCAAACTGGAGATACCTGGGGTCTCCAAGAAGGACATGGAGATCGCACTGAGGGAGGATAAGATCCTCAAGATCACGGGCGACCGCGATGACTACTACTTCATCAAGGAGTTCCACTTCCCAACAGCGGTCAATCCTGATGAGATCAAGACTACATTCAAGAACGGAATCCTCGAGATCCATGCGAAACCCAAAGTGCCCCAGGTCAAGAAGATCGCTGTAATGTGATTTCTTCAACATATACTCTTTAAAATCCCCTTCATAAAGACAATAATATTTCTTAATTGATCCACATACTGCTACTTTTCAGCACAATATTTTTTAATATATCTCACCATAGTAAATTATGGAGCAAGAATCTGTTGACCAGATGGTTGAGCACGATTGGGAGAAGGGTAGACCCGATCTCAGGAGAGAGGTTCAAAGATCGTACGTTTTCTCTATACTTGTGATCGTATTTCTCGCATATGCCTTCCCCATAATTTTGGTGTTTAGGTCGAGAGCTCTCAATCCCCTTAACTATTTTTATTCGGTTTCTGGAGTGAGTATCTTGCTATTTGCATATGGATTTATTACTATTTATGGGCAGTCCACCACCAAGTTTCTCGGGGTTTTTGTCAAGGCTTTCAAAGGTACGAGTGCAGATGAGGATGCAAGAGGTATGGGGAGACCAAGAGGGCCAAATTTTGTGACAACTGACGGTTCAATTGCTGTTATTGCGGCCTTTATTGTACTCGTCACCAGCTCTGTTATGATCTATATTCTGACCTCCTCCACTACATAATTAATCACACTTGAGACTCTCTAACATTGAGTCGTGGAATTCTTTATTCTGTGAAGCAACAAGTTTGTACCCTGCCTGCAGGTCATTGAGCAAGATATCGGAAGGTGTGACCTCTTTCTGTCCATCTACTTTACTCACAAGATACGTTACAGAGGCGCCCATCAACTCGAGTATCTTCGCAGCAACTGCGAAGTCGTAAGTTCCCAGTCCCCCCCTCACATCGATAAATCCGTCAAATCCTCCGGTAGCTACATGGACGAGTTCGAGAGCAGCACACCCCAGAGTTCTGATTCTGAAGTTCCTCTCAAAGCTTAGTAATTTCTGCTGCATACCATTACTTGAGTAGTAATAGTAACATATGGTGCGGGGTTTTGCAGATTGCCGCATCTTCATCGGATCGTCGTTGACGAATGCCTGATTGTCACGTACCTCATAGAGATTTCCGGAGTTGAAGTCGTAGATTATTCCATTCTCTAGTTGATCTAGGTAGATCTCATCCATATCTGGCATGTAAGCTACTGAGATACAGTTGAATGGAATTCCCCTGCGGAAGTTGGTCGAACCATCCAGAGGATCAACAATGAAAGTGTAATAAATGCCATCATTGCTTTCGAGGGGAATAATTCCTCTCTCTTCTGATATAACCTGTCCTCTTAGCCCTGCGGAGTTAAACGCTTCTACAAGAAGGTCTTCTGCCTTTAGATCAATACCCAGGGACTTATGACCAGCCATGTTGTTCATCTGGTAGGCGAATAGATCTGATTGTCGTGAATTCAGCAGTCGTTTCAGGGTCTTTCCTGTGGAGATGATCGACTTCCTGATTTGAAGCAGATCGTTAACTGGGATGCTCGTGGCCATAGGTTAAGTAGAAGATGCTCTTCTCGATCTAATACTTTGTGGTACGAATTATTATCATTTTATTTGAATGATAATGGGCGTTGCTCCCAAATTCTTTATCAATAGATGTTCCAAACTCTCCATATGCCTAAAAATTCCTACAAAATTGTAGTTCTTCCGGGGGACGGCATAGGACGAGATGTTACCCCTGAGGGTGTGAAAGTGCTGAATGCTGTCTCTGAACGATTCGGTCTTAATTTCGAGTTCGAGGAATTCGCCTGCGGTGGACAGTACTACCTCGAGACGGGAAGGGAGTGGGACGAGGGTGCATTTGATGCTTGTAAGGATGCTGACGCTATTTTCTTGGGTGCAGTAGGGTGGCCCGGAGCAAACCTACCCGATGGTAACATAGCTGGTGCAGGGATTATCTTTGGACTCCGATTCGGTCTGGACCTCTATGCCAATGTCAGACCAACGAAGCTCTATCCGGGGATCAAGCACAAGGTACACGATAACAACAAGCTGGTCTGGGACCCGAATCTCGTTGATCTGGTTACAGTGAGGGAGAATACAGAAGGTCTATACTCTCCACTTCGAGGTAGATTGAGCAGGGGTGGGATCTCCGAACTGGCAGTCGACACACGGGTTATCACCCGCAAGGGAGCAGAGCGTGTGATCGAGTACGCTTTCAAGCTTGCTGAACGCCGTGATCGGGGTGCACCTAAGGACGGTGTGAAGCGCGTGACATGTATAGACAAGAGCAATGTACTCGAAGGATGTCGTCTCTTCCGCTCTATATACGACGAGGTGGCTGAGAGGCACCCTGCTATCGAGAAAGATTATGCGTATATCGACGCCTATACGCAATGGTTGATGCGCAACCCTGACTGGTTCAATGTCTCCGTCACGACCAATATGCTGGGTGATATAGCCTCCGACTTATCAGCTGTCCTAGGCGGTAGTTTGGGAATGGCACCCTCTGCGAACGTAGGGGATAATCACGCATTCTTCGAGCCGGTCCACGGAAGTGCTCCCAAGCATGCAGGTCAGGACAAGGCTAACCCGATGGCCATGGTCCTCTCGGGTGCAATGCTCCTCGACTACATCGGTGACAAGTTCTCAGATCCAAAGGCCGTGGAGGCCAGTAAGGCAGTGGAGGTGGCAGTTGAGGCAGTCATCCTCGAGGGCAAGACACTCACCTATGACCTCGGTGGGAATTCCAAGTGTTCTGATGTCGGTACTGCCATCGCAGAAAAAATCAGGTCACCATAGACATTCTCAACCAAGAAAAATCATCTAAAGCTTGGGAAAATAGTCCAGAACTATACTGTTTTAAGATTAAAATCTGACTGAATCGTAATGGAAGATTATATCGCTGCAAGCCTCACCGCGGTAGTGGGAATACTCTTTGGCATTCTTGCCGTCATGATTGGAATAGGTGGGGGCTTGATGAATGTACCCTACTTTATCTTTGTCCTGAATATTCCAGAAATAGCTACTTTGACCTCCACGTATGTCATCCTCTTCACCTCCGTTTCTGGATCCATTAAGTACTACAAGCAGAACAGGATAGATATCAAGACCGGTCTGATCTTCGCGGGCATCGCTGTACCTGGAGCTCTACTAGGAGCGTACACTGCACAGAAGATTATCACCGACGTGAGCACAATCAAGTTCCTGTTTGCAATCCTAATCGGTATTACAGCAATCAAGAACCTCCTGAAGAAGAATGGCGAGAACGACGTGAACGGAACTCCCGTCGAGGACGATCACGAAGAGAGCTTCTTCCTCCAGAAGAGACGGATAGTCGCTCAGAATGGACATGTGTATGAGTATACGGTCAAAATCGGAGTGGGATCACTCTTCGCTCTTCTTGGAGGATTTGTCGCAGGGCTCCTCGGAGTGGGTGGCGGTATAATCTTCGTTCCTCTGCTCACTTCACTTGTCGGCGTTCCCATTCACATCGCAGCGGCGACCTCTACGTTCATGATCGTCTTCATGACGATAGTAATACTGATCACCCGATTTGCACTATTCGATGGCGACGTATCCTTGGTTCTATTCTGGGGAACCACTCTTGCGATAGGTGCAGTAATTGGTGCCTATATTGGAGCTGCTAAGGCAAAGAAGATCAATTCGATCAAATTACTCAAGCTCTTCTGGTTTGTCGCTCTGCTCTCCGCTATCCGGATGGGGTACGGGGCTATATTCCCTTAAATCTCGCAAATTTTGTCGAATCCCTCGTCATCTTACAATTTATTTTTTATTCGCTGATGGGACAATAAAGTGAATGTTAACAACTGATACTGAGGCTTACGATCCTATCGGGGTATTCTTCGAACCCCGAAGTGTTGCCATTGTTGGTGCGACTGGTGATCGTAACAAATTGGGATGGCATATCGTGGAGAATTTTCTCCTGAGTTATGAGGGAGAACTGTACTTCATAAACCCCAAAGGTGGGGAAATCGAAGGTCACCGGGTATATCCTAACTTAAGAGATGTCCAAGGAGAGATCGACTTAGTCGTGATAGCAATCCCTGCAAAATTCGTCCTAGGAGTTGTGGAGGATGCAGTAGCGATAGGTGTCAAAGCAATTGTCATCGAGAGCGGAGGTTTTGCAGAGGTGTCCGAAGAAGGTAGGCAGATGCAGGAGAAGATAGTTGAGCTGGCACATACCAAGGACATAAGAATAGTGGGGCCAAACTGCATTGGCATTCTCTCACCGAGCAAGGGGGTAGACACGATCTTCATCCCTCTTGAGAGAGTCGCCAGACCCGGTTCTGGGAACATCGCCATGATGACCCAGAGTGGCGCCCTAGGCTCCGCTGTCCTTGATGCATTCACACTCGAGGGTGATGGTAGATGGATAAGTCGATTTGTCTCTTTTGGAAATGCCAGTGACGTTAACGAGTACGATCTACTTGACTATTTTGGAAAGGACCCACAGACTCAAGTCATCCTCGGCCACCTCGAAGGATTCAAGAATGGAAAGAAGTTTCTTTCGAGAGCGAGAGAGATTGCACGTGAGAAGCCAATCGTCTTGCTCAAGGCTGGGAGAACTTCGCTAGGTGCTAAAGCTTCGGCTTCTCACTCCGGGTCGGTCGCATCGAACGATGCAGTTGTAACTGCTCTGCTGAGGCAGCACGGCGTCATCAGGGTTAATCAGTTCGACGAGATGATCAACCTCGCCAAGACCTTGGAGAAACAGCCTGTACCCAGGGGTAGGAGGGTAGGGATTGTGACGGATGGCGGTGGTTTCGCTGTCATGGCCTCTGACGCTGTGGAGAGAGAGGGACTGACCTTGGGAGAGCTCAGCAAGAATACGGTTAATAGCTTCAAAGCCAAGTATCCTCCGTACTACATCTCCAGCAATCCACTCGATCTCACGGGTATGGTCACTGCTGAGGAATTGATGTTTGGAGTAGAGCAGTTCGCTCTTGATCCTCATATAGACTCCATCATCCTTATCATCATACCGTCTGCCCCACAGTTCAATGTCCAGGACTTCCTGAACCTGATAACAGACTTCATGGTCAGAACCAAACCTTACAATGAGGAGAGTGCTTCCAAGCCGATCTTGTCTATCTCCGTAGGGGGTGAGGAGTCTAAGATCATCAATGCCAAATTCGACAAGCTGGACATTCCGACATTTAGTACGGTGGAGGATGCCATGAAGATGCTGAAATACCTCGTTGAGTACAGGGAGTTCCTGAGGAGAGAAGGGAGGAATTGATATGAATAGAATATTCCAGAAAATAATAAACGAGGGGAGACAACCTCTTGAGTACGAGGTTTACCAGTTCTTCGAAGAAGAGGGTCTGAAGTTCCCTGAGTACTACGTCTTTTCCGATCTGGAGGATCTCGAAAATAAGTTACGAGATATGCCAGATACAAAGTATGCCTGTAAGGTAATGTCACCCAAGATTCTTCACAAATCTGATCTGAAGGCTGTAATGTTGAATGTTCACAAGGATGAGCTCCCAGCAGTATTCTTTGACCTGAAGAAGAGGTTTGAGACGTTGGATTTTAACAGTGTCTTGATAGTTCCAATGGCAGACGACGGGGTAGAACTCTTGGTGGGGAGTACCAAGGATCCGACCTTCGGTACTATCACCGTATTCGGCGTCGGAGGCACTTTGGTCGAGATCCTCAAGGACGTGACCTTTGGGACGTCACCCCTGAGTATGAGCGATGCTGAGCTCATGATAGACTCAATCAAGAATCAAGATCTGTTAAACGGTCCCCGGGGACTACCTGCCACAAACCGAAGGGAGCTAGCGGAGTTCTTGGTCACAGTGTCCACGATCAGCAACAAGTACGATGAGGTTATCTCCGAGATCGACATAAATCCCTTGAGGGTGACGGACAAGGGTTTGATCCCACTTGATGCAAGGGTGATCTTCACCTCCGACTTATCTAAGGTTTAACTTTGACGTAGTCCCTTCATAATTCGATCTATTTATAGCCTATGAGAATCTATCAATTCTGTGCTTTTCAAGGATGTGATCGAATTGGCTGCTGAAGGTCTGTACAGCCAAGCACGGAAATTCATTCCTCAGATTGATCAACCCGGGGCACATATCCTTCAGAGAATTGCAGAATGTTACATCCTCCGACTGGAGGAGAGGTACAACGAAGCGATTGACTATGCGCGGGAGACTGTCTCTATTATGGAAGAGTCGGAGTCATCCCAACACCTGCTGCTCACCTACTCCGAGTATCTAGTTTGCTTGGACAAAATGGGGCTAAGCGAGGATATACTTGCTCTTCATGACAAAATCATTGATCACCTTAAGAGTTTGGATGAGGAGGAAGTCCAGAATTCCGCTGCTCACATAGCGGTTATTCACAATATCTTTGGGATTGCACACGCCAGTACTGGTGATCGTGAAATGGCTCTTGATCACTATGAACGAGCTATCTTCCACTTCAAGCGTAGGGGTCTCACAGAGGATGTCGCAGGGACATTGGGAAATATTGGGCTTCTGTACCACAACGAGGGGGAACTGCATCGTGCTCTGTCGTACTACAACAATGCTCTGTCACTAATTGGAGATTCAAATCCTTACTACAAATCTATGCTTCAGAACAACATTGGTCATGTCTACAGTCTTCTAGGAGAACTTGATAGTGCTCTTGACTACTATCTACTTAGCCTTGAGATCAAGGAGAATCTAGGGTACAGGAAAGGTATCGCCAGCACACTGTTGAATCTTGGAGATCTGTACTTCAAACTGGGGAATCTCTCAACTGCTGAGGAGATGATGCAGAACTCCTACTCAATATTCAAGGAACTTGGCTCAAAGATTGATATCGCAAACGTACTTCATCTCATGACTAATGTGGCTATCTACATGGGAAAAACAGATATTGTCGAGCGAAACAGGGCCGAACTGTATGAATTGGTTATGAGCTCCGATCTGGAGATCATCAAGCAGAGATATGAGCTGACATTGGGAATCATAGCTTATCATGGCAAGAGACTTGTTAACAAGGTGGTAGCTAGGGGGCACTTTGAGAAGATTTTGGAAATGCAAATGCTTGATTTTGAGATCAGACTAGAGGCATTAAAGTACCTCATCGAGATTTATTTCCTTGAACTCTCCTCCGTGGGTCCAGAGCAATACATCCTCGACGAGATCAAGGACTTTCTGAACGAGATGGAGAGAATCGGAAGGAAGAGCCGCTCATTCACTGTCGTCGTAGAATCATTAATCTTCAAGGGTAAACTCAAATTGCTGACAGGGGATTTCGACAAGGTTCTGGATCTCTTGGACAACGCAGAGATAATCTGCCAAGAGCGTGAGCTTAAGTATCTCAATTCAGTCATTACTGATCTCAAGCTTAGGATTGTCGACCATTTTGACAGGGTAAAGAACATAGCCGATGACATGCAGAAACTTGAGCAAGGTCAAGACATTATCGACAGTTACATCGAGAATATCAAAAAACTGAGGAATTCCTAGCTTGTGGTATTTCGCTATATGTCTCGATAGTTTTTAGTACTCCAGATATTTCCCTAGAGTAATGACCAAATCGATCAAGGACCTGTCCACAGATGAATTGGACTACATCCAGCGAATTCTCTATCTACAGGGAGACGTCGAGTACGGATTCTACAATCTTTACCTGGAATGGCAATCTAAGGACAATACCAGTTCAGAACAGCGGTGGAGAACAGCAAGGATGGTGACCGATGAGGTAGGTCACGGCTTGCAGATTGTTAGATTATTCAAGCAGATTGGCAACACTGATCTTCAGAAGAAGCTGGAGAATAAACCCTTTGGTTCCCACGAGATCGGAGTGTTTAACAGAAAGCTAGAGACTTGGGATGATGTCGTGATGGTCGCTACGGTTCTCTCACAGATAGATTCCATCAATCTCAGGGTAATGGAAAACTGTAACATTACTGAGATTAGCGAGCTGGCTAGAAACTTCCTCCTACAGGAGACCTTGCATCTCGATTTCGGTGTAAACAGTGTTGAGGAAATTCTCAAGGGAGATTCTCTACTCGGCAGCAGGGAAGGTCTCGAAAAATCATTTAAGAAGTACTATTCCGCATTCGAGGAACTCTTCGCATACGGTTCTTTCAACCCTGGATCCATGGAGTCCCTTAACTACAATTTCGGAAATATGGAGGAGGAGAAAAACACATTCACCGAACTTATGAAACAATCACTTGGGAGATTCGAGCTGGATCTTGGGATATAGAAACAAACATGGGCAATCAGCTCTCTAAAAGCCTACTGCAGAGGAGCTCCAATGCTTCGTTAAAAGCTGAATATTTATTGCTTGTCACAAATATCTTCCTTCTCTGATCTGACTTGTCCAGTAGACTCTGAATCTCGTTTCTACTGATGTCCAACTCCTGCAGTATCATAGTGTCCAACAGGAGGTCCTGAATTACCCCGATCTCAAATGACTGCTCTAATACCTCCCTTATCCCCTGTCTAGACTTCTCATCATGAAGATAGCTTTCTGGGACCTGATTTGGAACCAGTCTGATCTCACATCCAAGCTTGGTATGGAGACCATCAAGCATCTCCTTTGTTCCCGCAATGTCAGCTTCTAAAACCCTGAAGAGGATGTAGGCGATATCTGCAGTAGCGATACTGTTGATGCTGGTGAAGGTGATTCCTGGTGAGGTATCAATGACGACGAAATCTGCATTGTAAGGATTTGACTTCAAAGTGCTTATCCAATTGAAGAGCTTGGAGGCATCTTGGTTGAATTCTTTTGCTGTGCGTCTCGTAATCCTCAAGATGTCCTCTGTCTTATTTGAGGATACACCAATCCATAATTTTCCTGAACAGTTGATGTACTCACTGAGATCCATCAAGGTATCTTGGATCGCAACGTCCTTGAGTAGCGAGTCGTTGACTTTGGGGAAAACTTCTAGCATCTCCCTAGGGATAAATGAGTGGATAGACGGCGCACTCAAATCCATGTCCAGAACCACAACCCTATAGCCCTTTAGGGCCAGTAGGGCAGCTAAGTTCATGGTAAACAGGGTCTTCCCAGTCCCACCTTTGTATGAGTGCGTTACTATTGTCTTCCCCAACTATGTATTCTCCTTCTAAACAAAGATAATAGATATGTTCTCTCTTATGAAGATTTTGGAGTGAAATTGTGGGATAGAGGGATATTCACTATACAGATTACATTTTCCGAGCTTGTGAGCGGTTTTGGTCAGACCAAATCTTATTAAGTTACTAATTTTATATCAATTTAGGAACAATGAGTACCAGAAATATCAAGAAAGGTAAGTACGCAAAGCTACGAAAATTTGAAACGCCAGAAGAGCTTCCTGAGGAATACGCCAGTCTACTAAAGAAGATGCTCTTTGTTCAAGCTGACACGGAGTTCGCGAGTGTCCAGCAACACCTTGAGTGGCAGGAGAAGGCCCCCACAGCAGAGGACAAATGGATTCTGTCTAGAATCGTTACAGATGAGGTCAGGCATGGTCTCACGATGACCCGGCTTATGAAGGAATTCGGTCCTGAGGGCGAGGCGATGGTCGAAAAGGTTCTCTCCCGTAAGATCGGAGAACATACCCTAGACTCCTTCAACATTGAGTTCAAGAATTGGGAATCCGTCGTAGCATTCACGTGCCTCGTGGACAGGGTAGGTATCTATCAGCTGGAGGCATTTCATGAGTGTTCTTATGCACCACTGGCCAGACAGATGCCCCTAATGCTCAATGAAGAGAAACTCCACATTGGATTTGGGTATAACGGACTGAAGAAAATCATCACGGACGACAACTACCCTGGCAACAAGGAAACTGCACAGGAAGCGGTAGACTTCTGGGTACCGAGAGCACTCGACATGTTTGGTCACAGTGAATCGAAGAATGCACAACTAGCGGTCGAGTTGGGTATTAAGAGATGGGACAATGTGACCATGAGAGATAGGTACTACAAGGAGATTGATCAGATTTGCCAGAATCTTGGACTTGAAACTCCTGACATTAATGCAAATAGGAAAATCCTCTAGGATTCATTATTGAAGTACTGCTCTTACCGATAGCTATTCTATCAGCTTTGTAACTATTCCGATGCCCCTCGTTCTTCCCTCTCGAAACACTATTCGTGAACCTTCTTGTATGTACTCTGGTCTGTATAGGAACTCGAATGTAATCTTTGCCCTGTCACCAGTTCTAAGGTATTTCTTGTCAAGTTCTGTGATCTTAGCACTCTGCCTGATAGACTTGATATGAACTACTGGTGAGTAGCCAACCCTGATCGTGGTTGAGTGGTAGAGGACATATACCTCGGCCTCAAACCTGTACACTGATCCTGGTTTATCTTCCTTGCCTAGAAGGATCATCCCCTTCCTGACATCAGATTTCTTGAATTTGGCGAGAGCGAAGGTGTAGTTTCTTCCCGGTCTTGTTGTCTTTGTCGGTACTCGTTTGTAGTGTATTGACTTGATCCTCACCTCTTTGAACGAGCCGTCACTGAAGGGACCAATGAGGACGTGATCATTTTGGTTGACTGTACCTGAGTAGACCATTGCTGTTACTACGGTTCCCACACCAGAGACATTGAAGATGTCGTCTATATACGCCTTGAACGGATCATCTGTCTTTCCTACCTCCGTCTCCCTCACGGGAAGTAACCTTAGGAAGTTCGTGAGATTCTCCATTCCCTGCCCGCTGCTGTTCGACACTTGGAAGACTGGTACGACATTTCCACTGCTGATATTTCTTGCAGCCAGAACGACATCGTCTTGACCTTCCACCAACATGGGAATCTTGGATATACCAGGGATTTTCAGGATTTTTCTTACGTCTTCCATTGTCTTCTCCGCGACCTTGGTCGGTGTCATATCTACCTTGGTGAGCACCACAAAGAATGGGATCCGAAGGGCTATGAGTAGTCCGAGGTGCTCCTTGGTCATCTGGAGTACTCCCTGATTTGCCGCGACGACCAGCATCCCGAAGTCAGGTTGCAATCCGGTGAGACCGAATACGGTGGTCTTCAGGTATCGCTCGTGACCTGCGAGGTCGAAGAAAGTGATGGTCTTCACACTCCGCTCGAGGATTTCCAGATCCGTGGGTGGGTGGACCTCGTCTTGTGTCACGATCTGCCCGTTCTCGTCATAGCCAATTACCGTGACACTGACTGAAGATGTTCTCCCAGACTCTAGCTCGTGGAGGTATCGTACCACGTTGGTCCTTGCCGCTCCCCTACCGTCATCTAGCTTCCCTTTGAGCAAGACACCTATGAGCGTACTCTTTCCCGCGTCGACATTGCCTGTCGAGGCAATCCTGATGTCATTTGGCAATTCATCGGGGTTCTTCGACCGTACGACATATATCTCGGCAATCGTACCTTCTTTCCCCTCTGCCTCTCTCAGTATTCTACAAGTAGCTCCTGCGAGCTTAGCCACTGTCTGCAGGACATCAAGGCTCTTCTGTAGTTTATCACTTGGAAGCCCCATGGGTATTCCATCATCGGTAACCCCGATGTAGTATATCGCCTCCCCGTTCCCTTCGAAGAGACGGTATCTCATCTGGGAAGCTAGTTCCTCGATCCGCTCTCGATTCTCCAACTTGTCCGAGAGGGTGAGCTTGTACTCGATGTTTCCACTCTCGGATTCTGGAGGAAGGTACTTCATCAACTGTCATTTTTCTACCATAGTATAAAAACGCTCTAGAACTGCCCGATTAGTCGAATGCTTAATCATCTTTCGGATTCCGTATCAACTGTTGGATTGTCCTTGCTCCTCTCCTCTGTGCTTATTAATCCTGATGAACTGTCTGTCTTATGGGAGTTACAAACCTCTCGGCAGTACTCAAAGAGTTGAGCACAATACCGATTATTGAGGAAAAAAAGGTCGAAGACTTCAGCGGTAAGTCTCTCGCATTCGACGCATTCAATGTCCTCTACCAGTTCCTTGCCACTATCAGGGACTCAAGAGGGATGTCGCTCACCGACTCTGAAGGTAGGACTACAAGTCACCTAATCGGACTTCTGACGAGGAACTCGCAGCTCCTCTCCAAGGGTCTGAAACCTGTATTCGTTTTTGATGGTAAGTCTCATGAACTAAAGAGATCGACTATTGAACGGAGATCCGAGATCAAGGAGAAGGCAGAGAAGGAGTACAAGGAAGCTCTGAAGATGGGGGATATGGAGAGGGCAAAAAGCCTTGGGCAGAGGATATCTCGTCTCGATTCTAATATGATAGACGACTCCAAGAGGCTTCTGGATCTCATGGGAATTCCGGTAATTCAGGCTCCCGGAGAGGGTGAGGCTCAGGCTGCTCAAATCGCATCGGAGGGAACGGTCTATGCCGTTGCGAGTCAAGACTACGACTCCCTGCTCTTCGGTGGTCCTATCTTGGTACGGAATCTTAACATCTCAGGGAGGCGGACACTTCCATCTGGACATGTAAGGATGATCTATCCCCAGGAAATCCACCTCGATAAGATGCAAAAGGGATTGGGATTCACAAGAGAGCAACTTATAGACCTAGGGATATTGATGGGAACTGATTTCAATCCGGATGGATTCAGAGGTGTGGGCGCAAAGACAGCGTTCAAGTTTCTGAAAAAGCATGGAGACTTTCTCACCATTCAGAAGAACGAGAAGAAAGTGTCCTCTGTACCATTTGATAATTATGAGGAAATAAGGGACATCTTCCTGCATCCGAATGTCAAGAAGGGTGTAACCTTCTCTTTTGGAGAGTACGATGTGGAAGGGATACTGCATTTTCTTGTCGAGGAGAGAGGTTTCAATGCTGACAGGTACAAGAACCTCTTAAGATCAACTGCAGAGAGCATTGAGACGATGAACAAGCAGACTTCTCTAGACGATTTCTTCGGTTAGTCTCACTGGTGTAAATGCTTATTAAAGTCAAAACAGTCGTAAATCCATGCGGAATCCCTTCAAGAAACAGACTCCAGTGGCACCGGATTACGAGGAGTATGGTTCACTCTCTGCAAAGGAGAAGCGAGAGAGAGTACCTCCGGGTCAAAGACTTGCGCGGAGATGGCCTGTCCTCTCAGCAGAGTCTACACCGAAATTCGATGGTAAGAACTGGGACGTCAAGGTGGATGGTCTGGTTGAGAACCCGATGAAGTGGACGTGGGAGGAGTTCCTCAAGCTCCCCCGTGTGGAACAGGTCAACGACCTGCACTGTGTCACAACTTGGTCTCTCCTCGACCAAAAATTTGCTGGAGTTTCCTTCAAGACAATTGTGGACATAGTCAAACCCAAACCGGAAGCAAAGTATGTGACTTTTGAGGCTGAATCTGGCTATACGACAGCTCTACCCCTTGCTGAGGGTTATCTCCTAGAGAATGACGTCCTGCTGGCATACGAGCATGATGGAAAGCCGCTTGAACCAGATCATGGAGGTCCGCTTCGTTCCCTAGTTCCTCAACTTTATCTCTGGAAATCAGTAAAGTGGTTAAACCGTATTACATTCACTGACGTCTGGGAGCGTGGATTTTGGGAAGTGAGAGGGTACCATCAGAGAGGCGATCCATGGCTTGAAGAGCGTTACAGTTCTCAGGAAAGGATTAGCAGACGGAATGCCAAACTGTAGAACCTATTCTTTCCATTGTATTTGCTTGATTCATCGTTCAGAAGTTTTCATAATTCCAGTTGTTTGAAAAGAGTTTAAATTATAGAATGACCTAATAGGCATCGATGGTAAAGGTCACCATGGATCGAGAATTAGCGTACGAGCTAGTGGACGCGAGAGTAGATCTTTTGAATAAGAAGATTAAGGCTGTTCTCGAACATTGGGACTATGACGATGTAGGGAAGTTCTTGTCCGATGTACAGTACAAGGAGATTGAGAAAGCCAAGCCATTTGCAGCAGATGTCAAGCGGTATTTGGATAAGATTAGCTTTCTTGTAACTCTGAAAACAAGTTGGGAAGAACTGGACGATGACGGTGACTTCAGTCCAGACTTCGAGTACCAGGAGTTGGATGACGATGATGAAATTAGTCTTGAGTTCGATGACGTTGATGCAGATATTGACGAGGACATCTCAGGAGATTATATCGAGATTGATGACTATGACTCCGAAAGACAGATTTTCATCCTTGACGAAGATGATGAGGATGCTCTTTGGGAAGACTGAAAATATTTTTCTCATTTTTCATAGGACCACTAGTGAAGTTTCATATATCTCCTTCAATTAGTTAAGTTAGCTCATGGAGATTTCTAGCTATATTTTCAAAATATTGGTTCTAGGGAAGGCCAAGGCTGGGAAAACTTCCCTCGTTACCCGATTCTCCACGAGCAGATTCTCAATAACGTACAATCCCACGCTTGGACTAAATCTAGTCTCGAAGATTATTAATGTAGACGACCGCTCAATCACGCTTTCAATCTGGGATACTGGTGGGTCATGGGATTATGAGAAACTGACATACTTCTACTTCAAGGGGTCATCAGGGGCGATAATTGTCCTTGACCAGAATGACGAGAAGGCTACGAAAAACCTAGATAGGTACATCTCTGATATCGAAGCTCAGTGTTCACACATACCTCTAATCATTGCAATCAACAAGAACGATTTAGACTCCAAATTTGACCGAGAGCAGTTGGATTTGGTCGTTGATAGATGGAGGGGTCATTGGAGGAAGAGTATAGAGGTTATTGACTGCTCATCTAAGACTGGTGAAAACGTAGTGGAGATTTTCACCAATGTGACAACAGAGATTCTCGAGGAGGTCATAGAGGATGAGAAGTTTGATGTGGATGAATACATCTAAAATATTCTATGATTGTCTTACAATTGCTTCATATAGATCCTTGAGACTTCCCGTGTAATCAGGATATATTTCGGTATCTTCTACTTGAGTGGTCATCCACGTCTTTATCCCGACTTTTGCAGCACCAAGATCCATATTGGGGTCATTTCCTATCATCAATGTCTCCTCTGGCTTGGAACCTACTTCCTCCAAGAGCCATCTAAAATACGACGGATTAGGTTTACTCGCCTTAGCATTTAAGGCGTGGCTAATGACTAGGAAGTCGTCAGGGTTTAGCCCTATCCACTGGACTCGTTTCCTTGTAGCTAGTTCATAGAACATGGGCTGGGTAGCGAGAACAAGTTTGTACCCTCTATTTTTCGCCTCTTCAATGACCTCGACAGCGTAGTCGACTTTCCCAGCTTCATTCCTTAGCTCGTCGAAGTTGGTTTCGTAAAATCTGATGAATCGGTTCATTGCCTCCTGTCTACTAATTGATACATGCTGACAGAAATAGTCAAAGAATGCCTCGACAACATAGTTCTCATTGTCGTTCTTGAACATCTCCATCGTCCCAGCTACTAGGTGAGTGACGAATTCTTCAAAGGTTTCAAACTGATCCAAGAAGTGCTTGTAAGCCTCCCTCGCATAGGTGGTCATGAAGTGATGATCCTCTAGCTCATTAAGTGTTCCATCTAGATCAAAGAATAGTGTGGTAATTCCATCAAGCACATTCTGAATATAATCTAGTAGTTTATAGGGATTACTTAGAGGGTAAGAGTAGTTGACTTATCACTTGATTTGGATTTATTCCTCAAGAAATATGCTAGTGCAGCCCCAACAAGAAGGCCAACGGTCCCTCCGTAGAGGGGTAGGTACTTGGTACTCAACAACTCTGTCACCGTACCATTGATGGCATAACCAACAGATGCTGGTATTCCACTGATTGCTGCACCTCCAATTGCTACAAGTTTGGCAACCCTATGGTCAATGACCTTGGTCGGTAGATCCATCTCAGATACTACAAGATCATCCTGTTCAAGGACTATTTTGCATTCCATTGTACCCTTGGACAAGGGCGTGACGTAGAACCTCACTGATACCCTTTCGGTCTTTGGATCGATAAGCCGTGTGCTAGGTTGAGTTATGCAACCGGGGAAAATGGCCCTAACAGTCACCGGTTTGTTCATATCGACAACCGCTCTCCCGACTTTCTCCATTTCTCTCTCTCCCGATATAATATTACTTTTGGTCTTCTGAACCTTGAGGACCTCAGTGGAGATCGTCACATCAACTGGATAAGTCTTGGAGACAACCATCCGGTCGTGCCACCTTGTTTTTATCGACTTGAGGATATTTTCCTCGGTATCCGTGGGCATATCCTCTGGTGTAAGACCTGCCACCTGTTGTACCTTTCTCTCGGATTTTATCTTTTCATCTAATACTGGTTTATCTTCCTCGTCCTCTAGGTCGTCCAAAGTCTCTTTAGATTCTACTTTCCTTGACATCTGCATACCCTTCTCCTTACTCACACCTGGCATAGTTGGAAGGGCGGGTTTGACTCTCTTCTTGCTCCTCCTCGCACGGGGCATAAGTTCTTCATCGCCACCATGTACTGGTTCAGCTACAGGGCTTGGAGGTGAAGGGCTTGGAGGTGAAGGGCTTGGAGGTGAAGGACTTGGTGGCGCTGCTGCTTTAGCTGAGGGCACGCTTGGAGTTGGGGGTTTCTTGGGTGTAGGAGGTTGAGAAGGATCCCCACTGGCTTGAGCCCTTGGGATATCAGCTGTTGTTTTTGTTCTTGTAACTGCAGGAGGTCCACGCGGTTTCTCAGTGTAAGCGGGTGTCTCTACCTCCTCCTCAATTTTAGGAATATCTGGGATGAAGGCTTCATCAATCTCCTCTATCTCCTCTTCATGATGCACCTCAAATTCTTGTTTTACATCATCTGGGGTCTCCGCGTCCTCTATATTTATGATCTTTGCTCCTTCATACCGCAACCCCAGCATCCCGAATTTCATAAGTACTTGGAATGCATTCTCAGGAAGTGGGAGTTCCTGGCCAACCATTGCCTCACCAAGCATATCTCCACTAATGTACATGGTGGTAACGATATCTCTGATCCTTTTCTTGAGTTCTCTAAAGAAGTTAATCGGAGTGGTACTCTTGAGTGCAATGTGCAGGGCATCAGAGGAGGACGCGTCACACTTCACAAGAATGAGATATTTCTTACCGTCAAGGTATATGTCAACCTCTATTTCAGCTAAATGGGGGATGATCACACCACCCTCACCCTCTACTTCTGCTTCAATTAGATAGGCACCATCCTCTTTTATTGGCTTCCACTTCAACTCACTCTCATTGGTATCATAGAGCAGTATGGTATTGTGTCCATCTTGGACCAATCCGAAGGGGCCATTCTGGCCATTTTCTTTTGTATATAGCCAAAGACCCGGTGCATTAAATGAGTCAAAGATGTCTTGGAACATCAAATGTTCCTCTGGTAGGGAAACTCCAGATTCCTCAGTGACTTTTAAAATTTTCACAGTCTATTTTATCCGTTCACTAAATTAAAGTGTTGCAAAGGAAAATGGTTATTAGAAGAAATTCATTTCCAACTCTTCTTCTCTACAAGCCTGAGAATAGGAATACTGATCAGAGCGATAATGATGATAAAAATAGGGGAAAATGGACTCGTCTCGGTCTCACTTTCTGAGCTAGAAGTAAGGGTTGTCAAACTGCTTGTCTTCTCAGGGAATGGGATAATATTAAGAGTCTCGGGACAGTTCACCTCTGATACAGAGATCGTTTTTGCTCTCACCTTACTCTGTACCCTATTCGTCTGGAATTCACCAGAGAGGACTTGGGCAGATGCAACGTTAGAGGGGTTGCTTGAACCCACAAGATTGACGGTAACGACCCTATAATACAATGTAATACCTGCCCTTGCCTTTGTGTCATTGTAAGAGAAGCCTGTTGTCTCTGCAATCTGGATATATCCAGTATCTGGAGAAAGGGATCTCATAATCAGGGATTTGGTTATGGGACTACCATTCGCCTGTGAAGTCCAGTTTAGCTCCACTCGACCCACCTGAGAGGAAGCCGTAAGCAGTGGAGCTGATGGTTTCAAGATCTGGCCATAGCTGGAATTAACGTATATCTCACGTGGTGATCCGAAATTTCTGTTTTCATCGGCAGGTGTTATCCAGTACTTATACACAGTATTTGGGTCAACTCTTGTGTCCGAGAAGCTCAAACTGTCGTGTGGAACCTCGGTAAGAAGACACCCATCTCTCCATATCTGGTACTTGAAGAAATCTGGTTCTGTATTTCCAAGCCATGATAGATCTACACTGGTGTCCGTGGTTGTGGCTTGGAAACCGCTTACTTGGGTCGGTGGACGGAGGTCGAACTCGTTGTACTTCATGTTGAAGGTGGACAGGATTGGACGGTGATCTGCACCATTGAGACCTGCTTCAGTTGTAACGACAGTTGAGTTAACCAATGTGTCTACCATTAGCTGATTGACGAACACATAATCAATCCTACTTTGAAATTGACTGTCCACATAGGTGTATCCTTTGGTATAGGGGTTCAGAGACCTGTAGACATCCGTAAACTGGTGAACTTTAGATGCTGCAGGATCCGATGAGTTAAGCATGATCTCTATCGGTCTAGTCCCGAGATTGGAATCATTCGGAGCGACTTCTCCCACGTCCTCGGGTGAGTGTGAGTTGAAATCTCCAGTATAGATGATTGGAACCTCTCCCAGACTATCGAAGAAATTCATGAGACCTTCCTGATCCCTGACCCTCTGCTCATATCCTGTCTCACAGCAAGCGAGGTGGTTGCCGAAGATGTGGACCTCAACTCCAGCAATTTCGACAATAGCATAGAGGAAATCATGTGCAGGCTTGAAAGTTGTCCCATCATCGAGTGTAAGTTCAGAGAGTTGTGTCTTATACTTGATAGGGTATCTGGAGATTAGAGCTTCTCCATCAGTCGAGGAGACCGCTTGGGTTGCGAATCCTTTGTATGGTTTCTCATCGGGATTCTGCGCATTCATATCTGCCAGAGCGGCATCAAATGTACCATCACTTGATGACCACTTACCGGTCTCGACAAAGAGGGCCAAATCTGGGTTTTCTTCCTTGATGACATCTATCCATGTGATATTTCTGCCTGTTTCCCAGATGTTGTACGTGATCAATTTGAAGACTCCTTCTGGTCTTCCCTTTGTGACTTCCTCCTGCGGTGACAGTGAATGAGGATCATCCGGAACGAGGGCCTCGGTCTTGAAAGACGAAGTGACTAAGATTAGTAGAACTAGGGAGAAGATTACTCCCTGAAGTAGCTTTGAGCGTCTCATTGCTATCAGGTCGTTCTGTCAGGAGAAAAATATAAGGTATTGTATTCAGTGTGCTAGTAATCCTTAGATATCCGTTTAGAATAGTAGACGAGGTCAGGTGATTCGATATAGTCCTGTTTAGAGAAGAACTTTCGAGAGGCTATGTTATCCTCCTCAATTAGAGCTGCCCACAATCCAATACCTTTCTTCTTCAGGAGCTCCTCCGCTTCTGTCAGAAGTTCTTTTGCTATCCCCCTTCTCTGGTACTCGGGGTCTGTTGCTAGTCGGTTGATCCATCCTCTCTGACCGTCATGAGTTGCGACAACAACTCCGACAAGCTGGTTTTCATCGAAAGCGCCTAGTATCCATGTCGGGGTATTCTCCAATCTGAACTTTAACGAATCATAGCTGTCCCTACCTTTGGGCTTGTAGGGCAACCCAGATCTCTCCCATATTTTACAGATGCTCTCGTAGTGCTCAAGACCGATTACCTCAATTCTCATACCTATCACATCAGTGGGTTTTGTTGCTGCATCATGTCTCCTCTTGGATTAACTCCAAATATTCTCAGAAGAAGGGTTGAGGTGACAACTGCAGACAGGAAGTACATTGATCCAAATCCAGCTGCGCTAAGTTCGGGGAGAAACATATACTGTGAGAACCAGCCTCCTATCAGGGGAAATGAAGACGGTACCCCAAATGGCATTACGGAAACTATCCCTCCTCTGTCTGGGGTAAGGTTGAGTGCGGGATTACCCATGACGCCCCTGAGAAATCCGAAGATAATGAAGAAGGGGATAGTGATCATAAGTTGAGGGACAATCCTCTTCATGGCCATTCTCTGGTTAATCTCCTGTATTCGGGATTCGTTATACTTTAACTTGACGTAGAGCTTGGGGTTCTGTGTCTCTCTCACTTCCTTCTTGAATTCTTCATGATCCATGAGGATCTTGTTAATGCGCTTCATCTCTTCCTGGTTCACAAAAAGCTTTGTCAACCAAGCCGAGAGGTAGGTGATGAATACTGAGACAAATATCAAGAAGATCATTGCCAAGGGTGGCTGATGTAGATTCAGGTTTACTATTAGGTCGTGGAGGAACTCGGTGATACCCATAAGCGTGTGTCTAATATCCACTTTATTAATTCCGTTATTTGCACTCATTGTGACCAAAGGTATTTGTTCTCAGGAGTACACCTTACCACATGAACAGATATGCGGTGTTTGGACTTGGGCGTATGGGAGAGTGTATTCTCTACGATTTGTTGCTCAATGATGACTGCAAGGTATTGGGATTGGAGTTCAGCGAGATCAAGCTCTCAGAAATCGCAGACAGGTACCATGAGTTCATCAACAATGGTAGGTTGACTTTGGAACTGATCGATGTAGATGCGCTATCCGAGGAGCAGATCTCAGAATACCTCGCTGAAATAGACGTGGCTTTTGGAGCAATTGACTACTCATACAATTTCAAACTAGCTCGATCGTGCATTAAGGCAATCACCAGCTACCTCGACCTTGGAGGTAACCCAGATATGGTCAAAAAGCAGCGTGAGTTGGACAAGCTTGCTAAGGAGACAAACGTCACAGTCATCCCTGACTGTGGACTTGCCCCTGGGATGGCAGACATACTCGCCAAGATCAAGATAGACGAAATCGGAGATGTGGACGAGTGCCAGATCAGAGTGGGGGGGTTGCCCCAAGACCCCAAAACAATTCTAAAATACCAGCAGGTATTCTCAATACGTGGACTTACCAATGAGTACCTCGAGGACGCCGTAGTCCTTCGAGGCGGTAAGATAACTACAGTTCCATCCCTCACCGAGGTAGAAACATTGACCTTCCCTGAGCCTTATGGTGAATTTGAAGCTTTCCAAACCGCCGGTGGCACATCCTCACTTCCAGAGATCTATGAGGGGAAGATCAGGGAGCTTAATTATAAGACGATACGCTATCCGGGACACGTTCAGTTCTTCCAGTTCCTCAAAGAGTTCAACTTACTCAGCTCGGATCATGTCTCGGAACTAGGAACAGATCCCCGTAGAGTTGTGGAACATTTCCTTGAGCAAACACTTCCACAGAACGAACCCGACTTGGTTCTTGTCAAAATCACCCTTATTCAGAAAGGTGGGGAAAAACATGAGTGGATCATCATAGACAAGGAGGATCCAGAGACTGGCTTCTCAGCAATGGCCCGGACGACATCCTTCCCGATTAGCATCCTTGGACAAATGATTGCGAAGGGAGTGATAAAGGAGCGAGGGGTTCTCGCTGGGGAGCTTGTAACACCTGCGAACGAGTTTATTGAAGAGCTCAGAAAACGCAATATCCAACTTGAGAAAATATAAGATATAATCTATCTGTTAACCGATTTAGGAAATTTTAGATTAAAAGTTACCTGACCCTGAGATTGTCCTTGAAGAGGAAACAGGCACTCTCGGGTAGGTGTATCTTCACCGTTGAACCCAGTCCCATACCCATGACCTTGTTCAAGTTCTCGCTTACATTCACCGTGAACTTTGAGCCATCATTGAGGTTAAGGACGACTTGAACCATTGTACCCATATAGGCGAGGTTTCTGATTGTACCTGTAAGGACGTTCTCAGTTGCTTTCTCGTCCAAGAAAATCTTGTCATATCTTGTTACAATACTTACTTTGTCTCCAACAGCTAGTTTCGGAGCGGACTTTTCCTCTCCTTCCTCTGCTGTGTCCTCCATAAATGGATCCTGTAGGTTCGTGTAAGTGAGTGTGTCTCCTCCTTCTGTTTTTACCTCTACTAAGCCCTTCTCGAGTTTCGTTACCTTACCCTCTATCTGATTGTTCTCCCCTACGAAGTTTGCCACAAAAAGGGTATCGGGATCATTGAAGACCTCAAGTGGAGTTCCAACTTGCTCTATCAACCCCGCGTTGATCACGGCTATGGTATCTGAGATCGCTAGAGCCTCTGACTGGTCGTGGGTAACGTACACCGTTGTGACACCTAGCTTCTTGGTCAGGTGCCTGATCTCAGTTCTCAGTTCTACTCTCAGCTGGAAGTCTAGGTTAGACAGTGGCTCATCACAAAGAAGAATTGTAGGTTCAATAACCAGAGCTCGTGCAAGTGCGACCCTCTGTTGTTGACCACCAGAGAGCTGCCCTGGGGTCTTATCCGCCTGCCCTTCGAGCTGAACTTGTGAGAGGATGGCCATTGCTTTCCGATGCCTCTCTTCCTTAGACACTTTCCTCATCTTGAGACCGTATGTTACGTTCTCCTCAATTGTCATGTGGGGCCATAGTGCATAGTTTTGGAAGATCATCCCGGAGTCCCTCAATCTCGCAGGTACGTGTGTTATGTCCTTTTCTCCTAGGAGAATTCTTCCTGCTTTTGGTGTGATGAATCCAGCTATACTTCTGAGAATGGTTGTCTTCCCACATCCAGATGGTCCCAAGAGAGTAAGGATCTCTCCATCGTTAACCGTTAGATTGATTCCTCTAACTGCATGAAAATCGTCGTAGAAGATATGGAGGTCTTCGATTTTTAATTCTACCATTTTGATCTCTCCTAAATTCCGGAAATTGCATCTGCTCTGTTCTTGAGCAAGACATTGGTCACAAGCAGGCTAATTACCTGCAGAACCATCAGGAAGACACCCATTGCAGCCAATTCTGCAATCTTTCCGGTCTCTTGAGCCATCTTCCATGTTATTGTACCATTTGATGTATCTGACACCAAGATGAGCGTAGTCGATACCTCACTCATATTGTATACGAGGGATACGAGTGCTCCACCTATGATGTTCATTATAATCAGAGGAATAATGATTTCCCACAGAACCCTCGATTTACTTGCACCTAGATTTATTGCCGATTCCTCCAAGACCTCATCTGTCTGCTGAAGTCCAGCATAGACTGCTCTGACGGTGAATGGGAATTTCCGTATAGTGTAACTAATAATCAGTAGGACTGATGGTGCCACTATTGGATTGAGGGTGAAGAAAAGGTCTCCAACTGAAAATCCTTCGGAATTCCCGAACATCCTGAAATACCCGATCCCAAGTACAACACCTGGAATGGCAATGGGAATTGTCACCAATGTATCGAAGAGGGTCTGTCCCCAGAATTTTTTCCGGTTTGCAACGTACCCAGCCAATGTGGCTAGAATCACGATTAAGACTGTGGCTGTGAAGCTGTAGACTAGGGTATTGTATATGAACTGACCGAATCCGTTCTCGAAGTCGAACAATTTATTATAGTTCTCAGTTGAAAACTCCAGAGGCCAAACTTGAGGTTTTGTGCTAGAGATTATTAGGACACCCCAGTGCGGGATAGTTGAAATTAGAAGGAGTACTATAAAGTACACATAAATAAGGACATGTCCAATCTTTCCAAGCTTGACAGTCCTGAACTCGCCCGATCTGCCCTTACTGACCATGGAATACTGTTTAAGTGAGACATATTTTCTGATAGCATAGAAGCCAATTAAGGCGAACAGGAGTAGAAATGCACCCAATATCGCAGTTATCTGGTTAATCTCTGAAGTGTTTTCACCAAGGAAGAAGTTTTGCATAATATAGAATGTAATTGTCTTCGCAGCTACAGTATCGCCTGAATTGGCAAAGATGATTGGGGTACCCAGATCTTCCATGGCAAGTATGAGTACGAGTATGCTTCCTGAGGCAATACCTGGCATAGCAAGGGGTAAGGTCACAGTTCTTGCTACAGTCAGTCTGTCTGCTCCCATGTTCTCTGCCGCTTCCTCAAGTGATGGATCATTATTCATCAGACTAGAGTAGATGTTGAGGTAGATCAGAGTGAAGTAGTGGAGTGACTGAACAATTACGATTGCGACGATTCCTTGGAATAGTAATCTGATCCCAAATACGGGAATAAAGAAACGTTCGTTTAGGAGACCGCTTGGACCAAGGAGTGCGTTGTAACCAATACCACTCACGAAAGGTGGAATGACCAATGGGATAAGAAGAAGACCACTCAATAAGGTCTTGCCCCTGAACTCCAACCTTGCCATGAAGAACGCAGTGGTCAGACCTAGGGTAAGGGATACCAGAGTTGTAGCAATTCCAATAATTATGGTGTTTAGAAAGATGCCATAATCCAAACCACGGATCCTAATTGTGGTTATCCCATCACCAGGTGCGATTATCTGAATATAGAAGTTCGAGTCATTCACCTCTGGGAAAGGATCCCAGAATTTCTTAGTATTGAATATTGTTCCAAATGCAGAAAGATTCAGCTCTCCGTTATGGACGAAAGCCGCGTACATCGTGAAGCTTAGTGGCAGGATCAAGAATACCGTAAAAAACAGGGTAATTAGTGGAATGATCGTCCAAGACAGGGGATCCTGCATAAACTTGTGCATGTACCTCTTCATAAAGAATTCAGAGGAATCGTGTATTAGGTTTAGTGCTTCTGTAGCCAACTGAGCTCAGCTCCGAAATTGGAGTGAGGTTTACAGTTTATTACGTTTTCTTCTGATTATGCCTATGGTTGCAATCGCCACAAATGAAACAGATGTGAGGAATGGGACGTTCTGAACAGTGTTTTCAACTGACGAGACTGATATTGTGGTATTTCCGATGACCTCTGGTTGTGTTCTAAGTTCGTCCACACCATCGAATTTTTCTAGTGCGAAGGCACTCCACTCTGCAATTTTCTGTGTCCTAAATTCAGGGTCTGAAATCATCTGCTCGTTGATCTCTGCAATATCTTCCATAGAGATCGGTGGTTTGCCCATGGCCTCGATCAACTCATTGTACCTATTCTCAGTAAATGCATCCTTCTTCCAAGAGTTCATAATCCTGCCCCAAGTGGATCTTAGTGATTCGTGCACGTCAGTAATTGAGGCCTCCCAGAGGTATCTCATCGCCTCCTCAATTGAACTCGAGAGTGTCTCATTGAACTGAATACCCTGGTTTGCCAGTGTCTTGTCGTACAGTGCCTTGATATCGGGCCTGGTCTGTCCGAGTGCTGTGTCGAATGCATCTGCTCTAACAGGTAACCTATTGATCTTTGTGTCAAGCCAAAGTGCCTGTCCTTCTTTGGAGAATGCAAACTTCATGAACTCATTCGCGGCAACGGGATGAGCTGGATTCGCAGCAAGTGCCATTGGATCTCCATTGACAATGGATGCGTTCTCAGGTACGATGTACTCTGTATCCGGGTTTTCACTCTGGGCGATCAGTCCATAGAAATCGATGGTCATTGCGACTGCAGTTTCACCTGAAATCACCGACTGCCTCGTTTCAACAGATCCTCTGTAAATCTGCCCATTGCCAGCCATCCCATTAATTATCTGCCAACCTCTCTCCCATCCGTACTTCTGGAAGATGATCTGGTAGATCCTAGTATTTGATGTGGTGTCTGGTGCATTACCCAGACCGATATTCGCGTCTGAAGTCGAGGTAAAGAAGTCTGGGGATGCCAAATCCTCCCAAGTCTTAGGAACAGGTAGCCCTCTTTTCTCCAACTCTTTGTGGTTGACTGTGAACCCAAATGATGAGATTGCGTTTGCAGCCCAGTAAAGCTCCCCATCATCTCCATAACTCTTCATAGCTGCTCCAGCTATTGTATCATTTACTGCAGCATTGATAGCAGCCAAGGTTGCAGTATCATTGATCTTTCCAAGGGCGCCATCCTTCTGAAGTGTATTGAACAGAGTTGGACCACCACCCCAACCTATATCGGCCTCAAAGAATGGATTGGTCATAACCTTGTAAAAACCATCATATGTTGTTGGTGCTTGTATTTTAACCTGACTTGCACTGGTAATACCCGCAGCAGCTCCGTAACTGCTCTTGACAAATTCATCAATAAATTTGTTGTAGATGATACTGTCGTGACGTGTCGCAATCACCAATTTGACATCTGCATTGGGTTTTACATCTACTTGTGGATCGGTAGTACTACTACTTGGTTGGTCAAGAATACTGGCCGTTGTGTTGGCTTGAACTAGCAGGGAAAGTATAATGACCATTGAGAGTAATGTTATCTTCTTCATGATAATCCCTTTATGATTGGTTCAAGGATATTTTTTGAATATTTGTAAGTTGCGATTTGAATGTTTCAATTTCTCCGAAATCAGAGAGCTCTGATCATCCATTGTAGTACAAAAATGCAGGGATTGTATTCAAGTAGGTCTACCGCAAGTATCGATGGGATTACACTCAAGTTATGATAATCTCATTATATTAGAAAATTTGATAATCTGAAGGCACGATCTGTTATTTCACGGAATAATATCGAGTATGAATAATGACGGTAAAGTTTAAAGAACGACTTGACATGTATAGCTCAAGGCTCACAATTTGGGCCGAAGGTGAATATCTTGAATAAGGTAAACAAAATTATCCTAGCTTCACTGCTTACTGCTACATTTTTTGTAGCTGCTGGTGTCGCTCCCGTAGCAGCGGATGTCCAAAAACACGAGGTTGTGACTGGTGCAAAGATACTGGTTTTTGTCGGTGATGCTTACCACGATGAGCCACTGAACTTTGTAAATGTCTACAACGTCAGTGGAAACACCGTTATGATGTCAACTGACTACGACTTCGCTACCGATCTCGCAACAGACGATTTCGATGCAGTCCTAATCTCCAACATCAACGAGATGTCGGACGCTAACATGACCGCCATCAAGACATGGTTCGAGACTGGTCAGAAGCTCCTCTGGCTTGGAGGTGACTCCGATTATGGTGGTTTCTACAACGCATCTGGATTCGCAAACCCCATGCTGAACATGATCAAGTCACAGCTCAGGGTTGATGCTGGTGCAATTGCTGACTCACAGTCCAATGATGCAGCTTCATACCGTGTCATCGCCAACGAGACTGGTATCTCCTCACCCCTCGTAGATTACGTCACAGACGGTTTCGAGATTGCTCCCTTCCACGGTCCTACCTCCGTTTTCGGCTGGGACTACACAAACAACAAGGGTGTAGATCTGAGGAACACTACGCTCACTGGTGTTGATGTTATCGTTAACTCCTCCAAGGCAGCAGAGGCCCTCGATCAGGACATTTCCCTGACCGCATACGACTTCTACGCATACAGCGATGCAGGTAATGGTAGTTATCCCATGATGGCTTCCGAGAAGTTCAATGGCTCATATGTTGTCGTCACAGGTGAGGTAATCTTCGATGACTACAAGTTCATGTACGGTAGCTTCACCGAGAAGAACCAGCTCCCCCACCAGGGTATGATGCTTGTTGACAGGATGATCTCTTGGGTATTCGATCAGGACTTCAACATGTACAGCACGGTAACTGCCTACCTCTCAACTGAGACCGTTACCGAGACTGAGACTGAAACCGAGACCGAGACCACAACCGAGACCAATGTTGTTACCGAGTCTACAACCCTGACCGAGACTACAACAGAGGCATCTCCTCTGGGTCTGTATGCCCCCCTGTTCGCGATTGTCACACTTGGAGCATTCGTAACCTACTACAGGAAGAGAGAATAAACACCTCTAATTCGGTTCAACTACTAATTTAACAAACTAATTATTAAAGTTCTATCAGTTATTGTAGAGGTCAGTCCTCATGTAGTGAAACTTGCAGAAGTTTGGAAGCAGGATAACCCTGATTAATCACGATGAATCCCTCCGCGTACTTCACATTCGCGTACCTTCCCATGACTAACATTGATCCCTTCTTATAATCATCAACGGGCCAGTCTCCGTAAGCTTTCTTGTATATCTCTATAAATTTCATGATCTTGTCGTACTGCTCGGTGACATCGATGTAGACTATTCGTTCTCGGGGGTCATAACTCTGAGTGTACATATAAAGTGTCAATCGCGTTCGTAGTGGGTCATATGGACATCCTTCCTTTCTATATCTTGAGTAGGATAGTGCATCAAACACTAATTTGGACGTATTTCGGTGATCGGGGTGACCAGCACCTAATATCTGTGAGAGATTCCACGTGATAATTGCATTTGGTCTAATTCGTTTTATCTCTGCTGCTACCTTGTAAGCACCTTCAACAGAGTACTCAAGGTGTGAATCTGGGAAGTCTAGGAAGTGAACCTTGAGCCCGATGAGTTTCTCAATCTGCTTTGTGTGCTCCTTTCGGGCTTTTATACGATCTTCTGGTGTCCCCGGAATGGTGGATGCATTCTCACCACGTGTGAGGAACAAGAGGTGCACGTCATCTCCTGCATCTACGTGGTTGGCAAGAGTACCTATGCATCCTAATTCATCATCGGGATGTGCAAATATAGCAAGGATCACATTCTGTACCATAGATGGAGCAACTGATTGAGTTTTCTTAAAGGTTAGGTAACTTAGATTAAACCGATCCTTCTGCGATCCTCTGTCTGGAGTATAGATCATTCAGCTGCAGTGAATGTTCGAGCTCTTCCTGCATCTTATCGAATGTTGAATATCTGATATACTTAATTTCATCGTAGTCCACGATGACAATTGCTCTCTTGCACATATTCAGTTCCCCCTTGAGGTTCAATTTCTCTGTGATGTGTAAATCTTTATCGTAGTAGATCGTTTCTGGGCTCTCTGTGTAGTCCTTGTCAGTGGTTATGTTTATAACGGTGTAACCCTTTTCCTCTAGGTTCTCAAAATCATTGAGTATTGAAATTTGCTTATCGGAGTAAATCGAGTTCACGTGCGGGAGAAAGTTTAGAATTAATTTTCCGGGGAGAAGTGTGGAGAGATCGAATTCCTCACCATTCTTATCCAGACAGATGAGGTCACTCTCTTGAATGTCTACCACAGTTTGAAAATAGGATGTAATTATAAAAAACTAAAGATTCGGTTCGGAATGTTTATTCTGCATAATTTGCTAATTTCAGCATCCCTTCTCTTTTCCTAAACATCTCATTCTTGTACTTTATCCGAATACTGGTGTCAATCTCCTCTTGCTCCAGAAACTTCAGGGATTCTTTGTCGCCCCTTCGAGCCATAGCAAGATGGGCCAAAGTCTTAAATTCCAGATTATCTCCTTCCAGAAAAGATTTGAAATCTGCGTCTGTTCTCCACAATGCCAAACCAACAAGTATATTCCGGATGATAGAAGCTGGGTGGCCCGAGAGAAGTTCTTGTGTAAACCTAGACTCGAGCTCCTTCATCTCCAGATCCACCGCTCTCTTGTAAGCGATAGCCTTCACCCTCTTATCTGGGTCGTCCAGAGCAAGCTTGACGATCTGTTTGGCTTCATCTGTCGTGAAATCCCCTGCCCTGAACACAGCGTAGAACCTGACATTCTGGTCGGGATGTTCCTTCACCATCTTCTTGAGCTCAGGAAGAGCATCCTCCTGCATTATCTCTGTGAAGGAATGGACTGCAATTTCCCGTACATTAGATTTCTCGTCTTCCCAAATCGCCTCAAGAACCAATGGTGCGACATCAGGAGTACCATACTCTCCGAGATCTGCAGCGATCTTCACCCTCTCACTGGCATCGATGGCATTGCGTAATCTGTGGGCCAGCATAACGACCTCGTCTTTGTCCATGTGTGAGCAGGTGATAGCATCTTTATATTCAGGAGGATAATTCTCCGAAACTTTTGACCTTCTTGTTCTTGGATATCGAAATCACGCTTTTGTCTCCGACTCTCCGAATTTTCTTTCCACCCCTCTACTTAACCTGACTATATTGTCATTGTGCTTGTAGTAGATAAGAACCAAGAGCGAAAGGCCCAAAACTACATAAGGGGTGACGCTCTCAAAATCAGTCATCCTCTGGCTTATTGATGCAGCCCTAAGTCCGAGTACGAACTGTATTACAACAATGGCGATGAGGTTACCTAGGCTGGTGAATCTCGTAGCACCAACGACGAGAATCCAGATGAAGAGAAGCATTCCGAAAATCTCAGGGCTGAGGTAGAGAAATACGCCGGCAGTAGTAGCACCTCCTTTTCCCCCCTTAAATTTCATGAGCAAGGAGTAGCAATGACCGATAACGACCGCGAAAGCAGAAAGTACCACTACCCAATTAGGGTCTACAAAGAGATCGGAGTACACCCCATAGCGGGTGTATACTGATGCAATGTAAACTGCAAGGGTCCCCTTGAACAGATCGAAGAGACCGCTGAAAATGCCTACCTTGAGACCCATAATTCGAGCAGCATTCGCTCCTCCTGCATTGCCCGATCCTTTCTTCGTAATATCAATTTTGTAGACGTACTTCCCAATTATGTAAGACATGGAGATCGAACCGATTAGGTATGACAGGATAATGATGGGGATTCCAAGGTACACAAACACCCATATATGGGTAAGGATATGAAAGTTACTCCGGTCGAATAAAAAATAGAAATTATATGGGGAGTTTCGCACCATTTTTTTAACAGAACCTCCAAGACTGGGTTATGTCAAAAGAATTCGTTTCAACTGACAATGCACCATCGGCTATTGGTCCCTACTCACAAGCAGTGAAGGCAGGTGGTTTCCTCTTTGCCAGTGGGCAAGTAGCACTGATCCCTGGAGATACTTCCAAGAAACTGAACAATCCAGATATCAAGACGGAAACTCGCCAAGTTCTTAACAACCTGAAGGGTGTTGTTGAGGCGGCTGGTACGACCCTTGATTCGGCAGTTAAAATGACAGTTTTTATGACCGATCTCTCAAACTATGGGGCGATCAACGAGGTCTACGCTGAGTTCTTCGGCGATTCTAAACCTGCTAGGGCTGCTGTTGAGGTCTCCGCACTCCCCCTTGGAGCTGGCGTGGAGATTGAGGGAATCTTCAAACTGTAGGGAAGTTAATGGCAGAAATTCCTGACCAGAGCTTAGTTTTTATTAAACAGAATAACCCTTCTTCATATACATGACTAGAGAAGCTATGATTCAGTATCTGAAGAAGCATTCTGCTACCGCTCAAGGTCTGGCTACTGAGTTTGAACGTAATCTCAAAGCTATAGAGGAGGACATTGCTCATATTAGGACTTCAATTCGTGATGATCCCGAGTGGAGGTTGATGATACGTCCCCCAGTTTGTGAGCTCTGCAATTACTCTTTCACTGCAAGTAACTACAAGACTCCTTCCAAGTGCCCTGAGTGCAAGGGTCAGAAGATTAAACCCGCAAGGTTCAAGATCGAAAAGAAATAATTCCCCCATTGTAATTTAACTCATGATCACGGTATTACCAGTTCATGGCATCCCGATAGTCGAGACGATTGAGGATCTGTGGAATTCGCTCACTGAAAAACTGAGGGGGAGGATTCAAGATGATGATGTGCTCGTGATTGCCCACACTCCATTCTCCAGAGTGGAGGGGCCAATTTTCAAGATTGAGGAGATAGAGCCCTCAGACGAGGCTCTCCGATTGGCAAGGGAATTAGACAAGGATCCCAAGAAGGTCGAGATAATCCTGAGGTGCAGTAACGAGGTCATCAAAGTTGGCAATGGTGTGATCATCACACGCAACCGTGCGGGTATAATCTGTGCCAATGGTGGTGTCGACCAATCCAATGCTGGAATTGGATATGCACTTGGTATTCCTGCAGATCCAGATGCTCTTGCTAGGAGAGTAAGGAATCATATTGAAGATAACCTAGGGGTTACCCCTGCGGTGATAATATCCGACACTGTAGGGCGGGCTTTACGTATAGGTGCGGTAAATATAGCAATTGGTGTTGCTGGTATTCAACCGCTACTCTCTAAGGTTGGTACACACGACCTCTTCGGTTACGAGATGAGGGTTACAGTTACCGCGATCGCTGATGAACTGGCGTCTGCAGCTGAGTTAGTACAGGGGCAGACCGACGAGGGGATCCCTGCGGTAATCATCCGGGGGTACAAATTTGACCGAGCAGAGGACGTCTCCGCCAAGGTACTTAACCGCCCTGACGAGAAGAGATTATTTCGATAGATTTTAACCCGTAGCTGTCTTGCATTATCTATGAGGTTATCGGAGACTGCAATTCCCATCGGGGGTTTCCAGACAGAGTACGAGGATGCAGACTATGTCGTTTTCGGTGTGGAATACGATCAGACTGCGAGCTACCGATCTGGATGTGGAATGGCGCCCGATCATATCAGGGAGACTGCTAACAATCTCGAGACAGTGGATCCGTTCACAGGTAATGATATCGGTCTAGCTAATATCCACGATATGGGTAATCTTGAGTTTGATTCACGGGAGGGGCTTTTCACTGATATTCACAATCTGACCTCTAGGATCAGGGCGGATTCCAAGATCCCTCTGATGCTTGGTGGAGAACACACGATTACTGCAGCCGTTGCCTCCAACTTCAAGAACAGTCTCTTCGTTATGCTAGATGCCCACTCAGACCTTCGCGAGGAGTACAACGGTGACAAATGGTCACATGCTTGCGCCGCTCGAAGGCTGCTTGATCAGGTACCTGGCAATCAATTGATTCAATTCGGAATCCGGGCTGTATCTGCTGAGGAGAATGAGTTCGCCATAGCTAATGGTGTGACCCGCTTCTTCTCCCATACTTTCTCTGAAACTCAGGTTGAAATGATTGTAGACGAGGTAAATAGGAGATCTAAGGCTTTTGATGGTGTATATCTCACGATTGACATGGATGGTTTCGACCCAGCTTATGTTCCCGGAGTTGGAAACCCCGAACCATTGGGCTTGACCACCCGGGAGGTATTCTCTATTATCTCCCGTATTAAGTCCATTGTCGGTATGGACATAGTGGAACTGAATCCGAAGTATGATCCAACTGGTGTGTCCCAAACCGTTGCTGCTAGGTTAGCTATGCACTTACTCAGTCGGTAGCTTTGAACACTAACTTCCCATCGATGTATGTCTCCAGTACTCTATTCCTTGCGTCGAGAGGGTCTCCACCGAAGACTAGAAAATCTGCATCCTTGCCCACCTTCAGACTTCCCACCCTGTCGTCCACTCCTAGCACCTTGGCAGGGTTGATCGTAATCGTCTCAAGTGCCCTGTCCTCTGGAAGTCCCTCACGAACTGCAGTGATCACGGTATCCCTGAGTGCGTAGATCGGAATAACCGGTGCATCTGTGGTTATGCAGACTCTCACTCCCTCTTTCATCATAATCCCTGGAGTCCTGAGTGATCTATCCTTCAATTCCAGTTTGCTTCGAGAGGTGACAAGTGGTCCCACAACTACCGAGAGCTCTCTAGAAGCTATGAATTCCTTGATCTTATGGGACTCGGTAGCGTGATCGATCACAAGGTCATACCCAAACTCATCAGCGAGTCTGATTGCAGTTCTGATGTCGTCAGCCCTATGTGAGTGACATCTAACAGGAACCTCCCGTCTTAAGATCTTGTTCAGCATGTCGAGTTTGAGACTGCGCTTTGGTTGCTTAGCGTCCCCGTCCTTCTGCATCTTAGTGTTGTACGCCTCCCATTCCTGCGCATAGTCAAGCGCCTCGTAGAAAGCCTCCCGGATGAGATAAGCATTTGCCATTCTGGTGTTAGGTGCCCTGTTCTTCTCAGATCCTACTCTCTTGGGATTCTCCCCTAGCGCCATCTTTACTCCTGCGGGTTCTTTAATTATCATGTCGTCGACGATATGACCTGCTGATTTGATAGCACAGAACTGTCCTCCGATGAGGTTCCCGGAGCCCGGGGTCACTCCCATTGTAGTCACTCCCCCTGATCGTGCGTCGGCAAATCCCATGTCTTCAGGATATATGGCGTCCATTGCTCGAAGATGAGGTGTTATAGGTGAGGTCATTTCATTTCCATCGGATGCTCCTCGTCCTGCGGCTTCTTGAAACAGTCCAACGTGTGAGTGTGCGTCGATGAACCCTGGGACAATTGTCTTTCCTGAACAGTCGACTACCTCGCAGTCTGTTGTTTTGAGATCTGGACCAATCTCCTTAATCACACCATCCTCAATTATTATAGAGCCCTTCTCTATTACATCACCCTCGACAGGGATTATTCTTGCATTGACAAATGCTTTCTTCGTCATTAGGGTCTTATCTTAGCCACCTTACATGTACTTTCCCGTCTGAGCAAATATCATGTAATTATTTTCTTCAGTTTTCGTAGTGTTAGTTCCGGTGAAAATGAACCATAACCCACTTACCTTCAATCTTCCTGAATATCCTCGTCTCTGATGCTCTACTAAGTTTGAATGCCCCATCCTCGTACCTTTGTAGAGTGAGATTGTAAGCTGTGTAACCTGTATCACCGTAGACCATAATCGTCGGATCTACGATCTCGAAATTGTATTCTGAGCTCTCGGTGATTCTGCTCATAAAGAACTCATGGAATTGGCGCCCTCTGATTTGTAGACCGTGACTTTCTGGTTCAAAACACGTCATGTCTTCGGTTGTGTGTGCAGTGTAGTAATCTACATCCCCATTGCGGATAGCATGTAATAGATTAACCAAAGCATCGTATAATTCCTTCTGCTCTTCGTCCATACGTGTAGAGATATTGGTGATTTATCAAAGTTGTCAGAACTGAACACCAAGGAGAGAATTTCTCTTGGCAGTCCACTCGTCGAGTCCACTTGGGTCTTTTGGATAAGCGTCGTAGTGAGATGCTACCTCCTCGACCCTATTGATGGCTTTCATGATCTTTATCAAAGGAAGGAAATTGGGGAAGAACTTGAGGGTCTTCTTGATCTTCGTTCCCATGGAGAATTCAAAATTCTCCTCTACAAAGATTCGTTCAAGCTCCTCCTGTGTTAGAAGATTCTTCTTCAGGATTTTGTTAATACCCTTAGGAGTCAAATCAACCATAAGTCTCTGCATCACATAGCTCATCGCAGAAGTCTTTCCCGAGCCCTTCATCATCACTAGATTCATCTCCCAAAGGTCTTCCCTTCGGTAACTTCCATTTTTAAGAGCCTTGACTGCGGTCTTACCAGCTTGATATCCTGAGAGCAGAGCTGGTCCGTGGCCCTCTGCAGTAGTGGGATCAACGAAGCAACCAGCATCACCCACAAGCATCGCACCATTGAAGACGACCGATGCGAAAGGTATCCTGATGGGGATCTGACCACCCCCGGAGTGCACGATCCTGTAGGTATTTTGTGGATACAAATCATCAAAGACTCCATGGTAAATATCCTTCAGTTTCTTTCCATCCGGATATGGAATATTCTTTGGCCATGTAATTCCGAGGTTTAATCGCTTAGGGCCAGAAGTGAAAATCCAAGCATATCCCGGTATTGGAATATCTTCTCTGTACCACAAGACTATCTCGTTTTCCAGTGGATGATCATCCTCGAACTCCACGATCTCACGATAGGTAGCTACAATGGAATCGTCGGGGACTTCGTACTCCGTACTCCTCTTTATCTCTGATGGGATATTCTTCCTTACCACCGCTACGAAGCCTGAAGCGTCAATGACTATTTTCGCCCTGATCTCTACTAGTTTACCATTTCTGTGAATTCTCACTCCTTCGATCTGATCGCCCTTTATGATGAGTTCGCGAACGGGGCTATCTCCGAATATTCTCGCACCTCTATTTTCAGCTTCTCTAAGCAGCCTTTGCCCATATTTCAGTCTATTCACCAAGAATGCAGGAGTTTTTGCCTTTAGCTTTTCGTCCAAATTAATGGAGGTGAATGATAGGAACTCAATAGGGGAGGTCAGTTCCTCGCCATGAGGAAGCTCTAGACCCAACTCCTTCTTGAACAGTAAAGGTGCGGGTTTGTCAAGAGCCTCCCCACAGGTCTTATCCCCTATTCTATTTCGCTTTTTCTTGTCTAGAATGATCACATCCTTTCCAGCATTGGCCACAACAATCGCAGCTAGTGCTCCCGCAGGGCCTCCTCCAACCACAATTACATCTGCCGATTTGGGATAGTTCATGACCTCTTCTTAATTTGTCCCTCTATTAAGTGTACTACTGATCGAATAACTCCTTGTTATGTTTGTGTCATTTTCTCTGTGACTACCAAACGAGATCAATTGTATGAATCTTCTGGTTATCTCCTACTGAGAATGAGATTTTTGCACCGTCTGCTCGTTGGTGATTTCCCGTCACCTGTCCCACTCCGTAAGTCAACTCACCTGGGTTCACCTTCGCTGGGTGTATCTGTATGAACCTCGTGACCTGTTGGTGCTCCTGTTCCTGACTGTAGGTTATGTCACACCTGTGAAGGCTAATTGGATTGGGCTGTGCGTAAACGATAAATCGAATAGATGTTACCACATCCTCATCATCATAGAGAAGGGCACCCAGTTCGTGTGGTCGGATAGCGATGATGTTATCAGGAACGTCGTATGTTGAGAAGAGTGCAAAAAGAAGAAGCACTGGAACAAGGATCAGATAGCCGAGGGGAAACATTGAGGAGTTGCTCAGTACGTAGATAACAAGATCTATCTCCAGTAATAGAAAGATACCGAACGAGAAGTCATCAAGGAAATCCACTGCCCATTGTCTATACCGATTGTCCCATGCTGTTTCTACTTGACGGTTGATACGCTCGTTCAATGTATCTGGCGTTCGCTTGCCCATGTTCCAGTACCTGTTAATTGTCATGGACAACGTATCGAAGTCATCGATGACGAAACTCCCTTCGTCGATGACTATCTGGATGTCTGAGAGACCTGTTCGTACAATCCTTTTCCATGTGGTATCAAGCTTCAGAATAATGGTCTTATCCTCATCGAAGATGTCCACACTTACTATCTCGGACCAAGGGATGAACCTGCGGGTGAACCACATGTCGGGGACATAGATACCTCTCTCCGAGATTCCCAAAGAACTACCGGATATGTATCGGGTGACAGACAAGGTCAAAACAGTCAGGGTGATCACTGTCCATGGAATACCCCCATTGTTTATTCTCATCAGGGAGGTGATAAAGGCTACAAGGGGGATTAGGATTAGAGTGACATTCACCCATGTGTTATTCATCCAATCTGGCTTGATGGTCACTGCGGAAGATGGTTCCTGAATTCCTTCCGAATCCTCTGGAACCATGCTGGTTAAACTCATTCAAGGAACAGAGAAATGCATGTTTTTTAATGATAGGGATTATTTCCCCTATCAAGGTAGATTTAGAATTGCTAAAATAGCTCTCGTTGATACCGATAATAATTTAATAAGAGCTTAGGTGAGTCAAATGAGATAATAAAAAATGAAGGTTACAACTCTTGTTATTCAAGTGGTTCTCATTGTCACAGCAATCATCCTAATCGTGATGGGCCTCGCTGTTGATGAGATAAAGATCTACGAAGCTGCGAACGGTGCACGTGAAGCAGGGCTCAAAGCATGGAGGATACTTCTTGCTCCCTACCTCGCGGGTCTCCAGGAACCTTAAGGTGATAGAACTATGGCAACTCAAGTCGAATCCCCTATATTTGTTCTCACCAGTTGGTTTAAGGGTCTGGGCCAGAAGAGGATCCGAATAGTGAGACTCATCTCACAGTTAACATTTCTCTTCGTCCTCAACGGTACATTCCTCGGACTCTCACGAATACCCGCACCATTGCCGGTTCACCTCCCCGTAGGATCCCCATTTGTCACTGCATGGGGTGGTTTCCAAGCTATGCAGTATGTCGTATCAAGAGGTCAATTTCCGTTCCTGGTCTTGGGGATGTTCTTCCTCACCGGAGCAATCTTCGGAAGAATGTTCTGTGGATGGGCATGTCCAGTTGGTTTCTGGCAGGATCTGCTCTCATGGCTCCCAATCTCAAAGACCAAGGTGGGAAGAACCGATAACCGTGGCTTCATATTCATCGCTTGGTTCGGAATCATCGTATCGCTCCTTGTCCTTGCCATTTCAGGTCTTGACAGGATTTCTGGGAATACGATTACATCTGACGCGAGGAACCAGATGTTCTTCGACTTCTTCGACCCTGTTGGCTTCCTGTTCGGCACACTTTACTATGCACTGACATGGGAGAACATCACCCTCGATTTCAATTTCATCGCGTCCTTAGACAAGGTTGATATGGGTGTAAGGCTCAAGTTCATCCTACTGATCGCGGTAACACTGATGTCTATGAAGGTTCCAAGAGCGTACTGCAGATGGATTTGTCCAACCGGTGCAATCCTTGGTGCATGCTCCCGATATAGTATCCTCACTGTGAAGGTTGACAAGGACGCCGTGGTTGAGAACCTGACATCTTCTGCCAATGCTTGTCCCATGGGTATAAGCATATCTGAATTCACGACAGAGGGAATCAAGGATACATTGTGTACTTTATGTGGAAACTGCATTGACGCGAATCCCGATGCCCTCTCATTTGGCATCAGAGAGTAACGTATTCACCGAAGCTTTTTAATTATCTTAATCTCTCTGGAAGTTGTATAAGGAGTTATTAGAATATGGCAAGACTTCCTGATAAGATCAGTTTTTACTGCAAGAAGTGCACAACCCACAGAGTTGGCAAGGTTAAACAGGAAAAGGGTGGAAGAAGGTCCGGTGGTTTAAACTGGTCACACAGACGTATGAAGCACCGAAGAAGAGGTCACGGTAACCTTGGTAGGTACTCAAAGAAGCCGGTTGCACAGACCAAGATGAGTTCCAAGACCTCTAAGAAGATCGATCTCAGAATCACCTGCCCTGAGTGTGGCAAGATCGCTGTGATGAACAAACCCCGAGCCAAGAGATTTGAGATATTCAGAAAGTTATAGAAGTTTCTTAAGAATGATTTAAATTATGGCAATATTAGTTCGGTTTGAGGAATCGAAAATTGAGCGTTATTGACAACATCAAAAAGGATTTCAAGGTCTTCTACAGCAAGTACTCTGAACAAGATCCTGTTCTGAGGAGCTTGGATTTACTATCACTACTTAGCATTGTCGCGTTTGGTGTCGTCTTCTTGGTTATAAGAATATTTGACATTGAGACAACACCTGCTAATGCCATCTCTCTGGTTGCCCCTTTGGTCATCGGTGGACTTATCTTTGCCTTCAGAACCAAGATTGATGAAGATGGGGCTGATGTCTCTAAACTTACTAAGGAATTCATGTACTACGCAGTGGTATTGATAGTTATAATCATCGCTCTACCCGTTGCCTTCTTTATTATCTAATTCTGGCAATCGGAGATTTGTCATCATTTACATTTAATAATCTCTTGGTCTGAAGAAGTATAAGAATGGAAGACCAGACATACGTCAAAGTTCTCGAATACAGAAAGAGGAGTGCTATCATCTCATTTAATACGATGTATTTTCTCCTGACTGAGGTCATCCTTATCGGAATGGCCTTCATCCTCGGAAGAATTACCTCGGACAATACGTCAGCAACCCTGATCTTTGTCCTAATGATTATCTACATACTGGGATTCACTATTGTATTTGTTGACACCTTCTTCAACCTGAACATCTTTTACAGCAGAAGGAACACAATTGGGATACTCTTCCTCTTGTCATCAGTACTTGTAGTCCTAGTCATGATCATTTTTGATTACTTCAACTTGCTTTTCCGAGGAGACCCTGGTGAGCTCATCACGACTCTGTTATTTGGGACATTGCTGGTTAATTCCGTCATGACATTCTATTTCCTTTATCAGGCAAAACCTCTTGGAGAGGACAAGACACTTGTCGGGAAGTTCGAGACCATTCGGGAAGAGCTCAGAACAAAACCGTTGTCTGCAATGGGTATAGGAACCGCCATCGAGAGAGCAACCAAGTGGTTGCAATATGAGCAGGACGAGGAGGGCTATTGGCACTTCACCACACCTCTCTACGAGACTGCTGAGATATTGGAGACCCTCTTTGGACGAACCAATGATCTCTCTTACCAATGGCAGGCAGTCTTCAATGGGGTGGAAGAGACGAGAACAGTTGAACAGGTCTTCTTCAATGTCCTAGATGCCAACAACACCAGTATGTTTTCTGAGAACTACTTCAACCTCTATCCGAGGAAAGTCATCGGTATGATCAACACACATATACAGAACCCGAAGGCATCCACCGAGGAAGAGGCCATCGAGAAGATCAGGAGCTTTACTCCCATCGAGGATGAGAGGTACGATGATCTTCGGAAGAAGACTCGTGAATTAAGCTCGTGGGACTTCATCAATATCCTCGAGAAGGGCTCGACAGACCCTGACTTTGAGATACCTGCTCTCTTTGCTCTCGGGCCCATAACAACGTTGAGAATGGAGAACAAAGATGCACAGATCATTGCAGATATCATCTCCGAGACATTTAATATAGTGCTGAGTAGGGCCACTACTAGATTCAATATGCGGGGTGAAAAACAGGATGTCTCAAACCTCGTACTGGGACTAATGTACAATACGCTCATCGAGATGAGAAGCTTGAACCAGCTGATGCGCAACAAACTTGACGCAGTACTATCTGGAAGGAGCACCGATACGGCAAAGTCCTCGAGTGGTTCTCCTGATATTCCATCCATTGTTCTCCCCGGTCTAGAGGACGAGGCGCCAGTCTCCACAAACATTGAAACTCTTACCCCAGATCCCTCAGTTCCTGTCATACCCACAATTGACGGAGGGATGCCAGATGTTCCGAATTTTGGTGGACAGGAACATAATCTCGCAAGTGAGGAGAAGGATGAAAATAAGATCAGTATCGACCTCAGGCTTGGTTTTGCTCGTAAGCACATTCTCAAGAAGCAGGAGATAGATGGTGGATGGGGCGGTGATGCTCTGACCTCTGCCGAATGCCTCAGGGCTATAGCCCACAACGAATCCGTGGAGTCCGAGTCTGTGAAGATGGGTGTCAACTTCCTGCTGGCAATCCAGAAAACGAATGGATCATGGGGTGATGACTACGTTGTCACAGCTCGTGTTATCCGAGCTCTCAACGAAATCCAGAGTAGGGTTATGGTGCAGTTTTGACCTGGGTAGAAATATATCTGAGCGTCATAACGCTCATATGTCTAGCTATCAACGCCTACAACGACCAGAAAACGAGGTATGCTTCCCTTCGTGTCTGGATATTCCAGATTATCAGCTCGCTCCTTGGTATAGTTATCTACCAGGTGACAGAGGGATTCTCCTTTATCGTCCTGATCAGCATCACGATCAACATCGTCCTTGCGTTCCTGCTTTTTGCTCTGACACTGTACACTGGTCTGTGGGGAGGTGGTGATGCGATGGGAATACTGGCCCTAGGGTTTTCTGTTCCCTTCATCTTCTCATTTATACCAATACCCGCAAAGTTTTCTTTTTTCCCTCCGATGATCTTTCTCATCACAAACCTAATATTGGGAATAGCACTGTACACATTGTATTTCCTTATTTGCAATGTGATAGATTACATAAGAACCAAGGATCTCTTCTCGGAGACCTCCGGTTCTCTCCTGATCAAGATCTCAACACTGATCACCTCACGAAAGCTTCCAGTTGAAGAGATCTATGAGAAGATGTTCTACGACCCAACCGAGGAGTATACGGAGGGTGGATGGAAGCTGCAGCACTCCTTCCTCATGCCAGATCTGGATGATGATGAACTTGAAGAACTGGAGAGGAGGACAAGGTTGGAGAGCAAGATCCGTGCAGAGGAAACAGGGCGGACATATCTATGGCATAGGTATCAGGTTCCTGGCATCGTGCCATTTCTCATCGGCTTTATTTTCTGGTTAGTCTTAGGATCCCCGCTTGTCTGGTACCTCGAACTTATCGGATGATTTGTCATGCTTCAGATTATTTATCAATGTTCTAACAGAAGCTTGATATGTGCATTTAGCGGCTGTTCTACTCTCTGAAACAATCGAGGGACTGATTGAACAGGCCGAAATTGCAATAGCCCGAAACGCTACCTTACTTGAGTTCAGACTTGATGGTCTGAAAGAGTTGAGGTATTCTGACCTTGCAAAGCTTTTCTCCCAGTTTGATGTGAAGAAGATCGTCACATACCG
>WAMJ01000044.1 GCA_015522385.1 Candidatus Heimdallarchaeota archaeon | reverse complement strand
TAGTAAAATAATCAAAGATAGACATTTAATCAGGAAATTCCCATTATTATATCAAAAAATAGAAATAATCATTAAAATGTATTAATTATTTTATTTCTGGGTGTTGAAATTAATCTTAAACCATGTATGATTTACTCCTTTAAATCAAATTAAATATTGGCTTATAAAAGTAAATAACTGAAATTATATCCATTATTCAATTGATAATATAGAAATAAGTATCTAATAGTATGGAAAACACTTGATAGAACTAAAATGGGTTTTAAAGGTCTGGAATAATTATATATTGAGGGTTCAAAAATTATCGTACAAATTATATGTAATATGAAATCTCGAAAATAGTCTTGAAATATGGCTAATTTTGTCACCGCTATAAAGAAGCTTATGGAAATTACATAGTGTTGACATTCGGGCGCTCCACCCTAGTTATCGCCCTTAAAAATTAACATGTGAAAATTTTCTGCTCAAGATATAGTGTTAGAATATAAGAAAGTGTACTATGGCTAATAAGCATACTAAATTATACCTATATATAGGAATATAATATAATAAATAGAATAAATCAGAAAAAATGATGGAAATGGATAATCAAATCTCGAAAAATCGCGTAATCTGGTTGGCAGGTAGCGCGTGAGTTCATCAACCAATCACTGTATTAACGAAGTACATCCTTAACTATACGCAAAATTACGAAGGTCGCGACGAGCGATTCGAAGATCGTGTTCTTCGGTATCTCTGGATCCGTGGATCAATTTCCAATATCGCTTTGATCAGTGCAGATGACCGTATCCGATCCAATTTAGCGTATAGTCCGAACTATCTGCGCAGATTTTCGTCATCACGTCTAATTGCACAATTTTCCACCCTGACTCGGTGTGGGGTTGCTTGGTAGTTTCTTACACATCCTCTCCTAGGTGGTTACTTCGGTCATTACTCCTGCTTCGCATGGAGCCGGAGGTGGGCTGCAATCGGAACAGTGGACCTCAAAAAATATCCGTCGGTCGAGGGTTCTAGTTCTAGAAGTTTAGCCTCAAATGCGCTTGGGCAGTGACTGGTTGTCCGTAAGCCTAAATATTGAATTCCAAAGGATCTATTTTGTTCTTCCCTCATCACTCCCACATGCACGACCGATAGCACATAGGCGGGCGGGAACCCGCGCCGAACGAGTGGGTGACCATCTTTTCGTGATAGCTCCCACAATATGTTCAGTATGGAATTGAACATGTCGCTAAAACCACTGCTATATTTGTTATAGAACTCACTGAAATTTGTTCTGCTCATCGTTGTACAGGTAGTGTATGTAAGGTCACCATTCGTCCTTTGCAGATACATTAAAGAATATCGGGCTCACGCGAGTACGTTAGACCCCTCCATCGTTCCAACAATTCATCGAGCATACGTGTGTAGAGCCTCTTCTTCTCCTCATTCTTCTCATCGATCATGCCGTATGCTATCTTGATCTTGTCGTCAAGTAGTAAGGATATTCTGTCCGCATGTTCCTCGACAGAATAAAGGATCCTGTCGATACAGGTCTTGACCATGTCGTCGTCGGGAGTGATTTTGTCAAGAGACTTTGACGCAATGAGTTCCCAGCCCGCATCGAATGCAGATATGTAGAATGCCCTGTTTCTCTCTTCTTCACTTCCCATTGATTTGAGTAGCATGACATCCAGGTCATTTCCATCGATTTCGTCGGTGATGGTATTGACCACCCAGTCGAACAGACTTTGGATGTTATTATCTTTTTCAAGCTCCAGTCTTAACTCCCTTGTTTCTCATCTCAAAAGATTCTTGAGGTGCATTATTCATCATATTTCTTCTGATTGAATACCGATCCCTAATTTTTCATTATTATCTTTGATATCGGAAACAATTATAATATAATCAATTTTTATATGTATGTTAAGTGGTTCAATTTGACAGGTAAACAATACAAAAACCCACCTATTGTCGAGGCAATCTGTGAGTTTAAACTTGTTGAGTCAGAACCCTGGGACTGGACTATTCCAGGAATGCTCTACTCGAGAATAAAGGATGAATTTCCCGAGAAACAAGAAATTAGGGGTTTTGGTGTTGAGTTTTCATTGAACAGGGAAAATCCTATTTCTACTAGGTACTCTGACACTATTGATAGGCTTCAATTCTGGTCTGAAGACAAAGAGAGAGTCGTACAAGTTGGTGAGAACCGTCTTATCATCAATAAGCGCAAACCGTATGAGGGATGGGAGGATTTTCTTAGTTTTATAACCAAAATTAATGAGGAATATACTGAAGTTGTGGAGAGTGACCGTATCGAGGGTTTCTCATTGCGGTATATTAATAAAATCGAGAGTTTGGATGATGATCTTAAATTGAAGGACTATTTCCTTATTTCTCCAGAGTTTCCAAAAAATCTTGGCGAACCTGCACGGTCTCTTAGTGTCCAAGGAGAGTTTGAGGTAGAACTTGATGACAATGTCAATTCAACAATAATTCTGAGGTTCTTCAAACAAAGAATACCGGACGATGACCCGAAGAATGATAACTGGATAATTGACATAACGCTAAACGCTGAAGCCAGAACTGACTTGGTGCTGAATCAGGTAACAGATCTTTTATCCAATGCTCACGAACACGTAACAACCACCTTTGAGTCTTCTATAACTGATAGACTCAGAGAGACATTTGAGGAGGAATAACATGTCAACAACACTCGAAGGATTGAATTGGAGAAAATCAAATACAAGCTTTGTTAGAGCTGCCCCCAGACTTATATCGAAAAGACCACGTACGTCAGATCCCTCCACTATCAAGATCGGGACAACAGTGCAAGTGCATGACAACTCCACTTTCCTTGAGAGGTTGGTGGTGGCTCCGTCTTCTCCAATTTACGAGATTGACGAGGATCCAATGAAAGTTCTTACTGGCGAGGATGGGAGGAAAATGCTGAAATTACTGCTGAGCAGATCTGAGAGGAGTGAATTCAAGATTCTTAAAGATGCTCGCTTCTCAGAAAATTCCGTCTCTTTTAAATTGGATTTAAAGTTCAAGACGGAGTGAGAGTATGCTATCTGATCTAGAAATAATTCTTTATGATCGATTACCTGAGAATTTACGATCAGGTCAAGACTTCAAATCTAAGGAGAAATTCCACTCTGATTACTTCTGGAAAAATTGTGCAAGTAGGTGGCACGAAAATTATGTCCACAAGGTCTATGTACTCGTTGAGAGAACAAGTCACACTGGGGATAATGGTCGTATATTGGGTTATTACTCTCTTCGAGCAAATGAAATAGAAATAAGGGATGGGGGAGAGAAGCAATTCATTCCTATCGCAGATGTTGCATTTATTGATGTGCATGAAGAACTTACTGAAGAGACTTGTGCTCAACTTTTTAGATCCTTATTGGAGCACATTGAGCATATTTGTATAAAACTTGCAAAGTCCATTGGATGTCGATACATCCGGTGTTATCTCCCCACCCATCCTGAGAGAAAAAGTGACAAAATAGTGAGTGGTTCTCCCCTTTATCCTTTAATCGAGACTCAGCTCAAGGAGATGAAGTATATGGAGCCTCCGGTCAAAGATTCGAACAAGATAAGAAGGATCAGGGATAAGTCTAAGGGGGCTGTTGAAGTCGTGCTGAAGTACTTTATTCGTGATCTCCTATTCACCACATAATCTGCATATCGCTCTAAACGGATTTCCGGTAATAATATCTTTAATATTTTAGGATGAGCCGTCGTGTGATAGAAACAAATGGTGAACCTGAAGCTGGATCGTTGATAAAGAATCAGGGCACTAGGCTTTGCTCTTCGCTTTGAGCCTCTTCGTGATCTGCTTGAGGTAAATCTGCTGCATCACGGGATCATCGAGGTCGGAGTTCAGGATACGGATGGACTTCCACCCCATATCCTCCAGTAGCATGTCGATCAGCTTGTCCCTACGGCGGTTGGGTGGATGGAAGGTGTTCCCGTCAGTGAATACGGCGAGCTTC
>WAMJ01000043.1 GCA_015522385.1 Candidatus Heimdallarchaeota archaeon | reverse complement strand
CTGATCTCGGTGCCAGACCCCACTCATGTACATCGATCGATCGTGGAAAAAAGATACCGAAGTGCAAATAGCCCCTAGGCTCGGAAAACCCTTTTGAAAGAAAATAATCTCCTTCGGATTGTCAGTGATTAAATGGAGAAGAAGGTAGACGATAAATTTGCTTCTTTTGTTCAGTTCAAATTCCACTCCCTGCAGTATGAAGTACGAACCCTGCTCCTAGCAACTCTTGTTGGGATCATTGGTGGGCTGGGCGCAGTCGCCTTCCGTCTGTTGATTAACTTCTTCTTCTTTATCCTCGTCGCATTCCCGAGGGTTGTCATCAATGGAAACCATACCATGCAACAAGTTGTAACAGTTCTCTCACCCACGATTGGAGGATTAATTGTAGGCGCTTTGGTATACTATCTGGCATCTGAGGCGAAAGGACATGGTGTCCCTGAGATTATTGAAGCAGTGAACCTCAAGAATGGGAGAATGAGGATTAGAGTGCCATTCGTCAAGATCATAGCCTCGGCAATAACCATTGGGTCAGGTGGTTCAGCTGGGCGAGAGGGTCCAATTGCTCAAATAGGAGGAGGATTCGCTAGCGTACTTGCGCAGAAGATGAAACTCTCTGCTGAAGAAAGCAAGACGATGGTTGTGGCTGGTGTTTCCGCTGGCATTGCTGCAACATTCAATGCACCATTAGGTGGTGTTCTCTTCGGTATCGAGGTTATTCGTAGGGACCTTCGGTCTTTCTCCATCCTTCCCTTGGTGACTGCCTCGGTCATCGGGACGGCGATCGGTGACTCGATCCTCGGACAGCAACCTGCTTTTATTTTCCCTCTGTATGACCTGAAGTTCACCCCTGTCTACATTCCGATTCTTATAATCTTCGGGATAATAATGGCAGTGCTCTCTTTCCTCTGGGTTAGGGGATTCTACAAGATTGAGGATCTCTTCGAGCGGATTCCATCTTCCCCCATCCTAGTCGCTGGTCTGGGGGGTCTAATAGTTGGGCTCTTGGAACTCTCATATCCCGAGGTCAATGGAATATCATATGCACCCATCGACGCTGCATTTGATCTGGCAATTCCTATAAATGTACTCCTAATCTTGGCAGTTGCTAAATTCCTTGCAACTTCCGCTTCCATAGGTAGTGGTGGTTCTGGTGGTGTCTTTGCTCCTACTCTTTTCATCGGAGTGATGATTGGAACTGCTGCTGGTCTGATCCTAGAAGCAATGGGGATTTACTTGGTACCAGTTCCGGTCATGGCGTTGCTCGGAATGGCTGCTCTCTTCTCAGGTGCTGCGAAGGCACCTCTTACTGCAATAATCATGACCAGTGAGATGACAAATGATTTCCAGCTGATCCTTCCTCTCATGTTCACAGTGGTGACTTCATGGGTCGTCAGTAGCCTGCTGCTTAAGAGAGAGGATATTTACACGCTCAAACTCAGGAAGAGGGGAGTGAAGTTCACACCCTCAATTGACACGCTGGAAGATATCTTAGTTAGAGATATCATGATTAGGAACCCACTAACCGTGCAAGCTAAGGACAATGTGAACTCAGTGCTGTCGTTAATCCGGGAGAGTGGACATACAGGTTATCCGGTCCTTGACGGAGAAAAACTGTTCGGAATTGTTACCGAGCACGACATCAATAGACCAGGGATAGACTACGAGACTATTGAGATAAAGGATATTTGCTGTAAGCAGGTAATGTCAATATCGGTGGATAGCTCGGTATCTGAAGCTTTCATCAAAATGCTGGAAAAGAGAGTGAACCGGCTTCCTGTAGTTCACAGCAGTGACTCGACCAAGATGGTAGGTTGGATCACTAGGAGTGACATTATGAGGGCATACTGGATTTCTAAATATATTTCGACCAATGAAGAATACGGACTTCAAGATCCAGATTCATGGGATCCAAAATATTTCGAGTTCTAAAGGTATGGTGACGATGATTACCGTGAGTAAGTAGTGGTTCTTACCAGAGCATGACAAGCTTCTCTCTGTACATCCCATCTCCCTGTTTGGTCTTGTAGACCTCATGGAATTCAGGTACATTGGCGAGAGCAACATTTACCCTTGCCTCTGGGGGAGAGTGTGGATCTGAGAGCCTAAGCATCTCCTCCACCTCGGGTCTCCTCAATCCCCGCCAGACACGTGCGTATGAGAGGAAGAATTTCTCCTCATTCGAAAATTGGTCTGATTCAGGCTCTCCTACCTTCTTGAAGTGATTTTTCATCGCATGAAAGGCTATTCTTATTCCACCGAGATCCGCGATATTCTCTCCCAAGGTCAACTTACCAACCAGTGGTTTTCCATTAACCTTGAACCTCTCGTACTCCTCAACAAAATATTCTGCTCGCTCCATGAAGTTCTTGCGATCCTCCTCTGTCCACCAGTTGTTCATATTTCCATCTGCATCAAACATGGATCCCCTGTCGTCATATCCGTGGGTGATCTCATGCCCGATGACTGCTCCGATTGCCCCATAGTTCTCAGCATCACTCATCTCTGGATCGAAGAAGGGGAACTGGAGAATTGCAGCAGGAAAGACGATCTCATTGTGAAGCGGTGAATAGTAGGCATTGACCGTCTGGGGACTCATGAACCATTTATCCTTGTCTGGTGCTTTGTAGAGTCTCTCAAAGGTCTTGTTCCGGACGAACCTCACGGTTTTTCCCAGTATGTCAATGAAGGACATATCTGGATTAATCTCTAAATCGGTGTAGTCCTCCCACTTGTCGGGGTACCCTATCTTGACATTAAAGGCAGCGAGTTTGGTCAGAGCTTTCTTCTTGGTTTCCTCCCCCATCCAGTCAAGATTCTTTATTCTCTCTTCCAGAGCTTCTATGAGATTTGCGACCAGATCCATCATCTTCTCCTTGGAAGTAGGAGGGAAGAACTTCTCCACGTAGAGTTTCCCAACAAGTTCGCCAATGACGAATCTGTTATTGAGATATCCCAATATCCTCTTCCACCGATCTTCCATCTCCTTCTGTCCTCTAATCGTCTTACCATAGAACTCAAAATTAGCCTCTTCGAAACGATCGCTCAGGACGGAAGATGCACCGTTGAGCAGTTTTGCAGTGAGGTAATTCTTCCACCTTTCCAGATCTCCTTCTGCAACTTGCTTGTCCACAAGCTCGAAGAAGGCGGGATTGTCAACCACAAGGTCGGTGATTTCCACGGTCGTGAAGTTGGAAACTAATCCCTGCCAGTTGTAATTCGGGTAGTTCTCCTTTAGGGTAGCAAAGTCCATCTTGTTGTACGACAACTCGGGATCTCTCTTTTCAACCTGTGTGTAGTGTTTCTCTGCGAGTAGGATCTCGAAGTCAAGGACTGATTGTGCTCTGTCCTCGGGATTCTCCGCTCCGATAAACCCAAATAACTTAGCAAGGTACTTCACGTACTCCTTCCTGATAGATTCTTTGTCATCGTTAAGGTAATAGTCCCTGTTGCCAAACCTTGTACCTGGTAGGCTGAGACCTCCTGAACTGAAATGGGGTATCTCAATTTCGGTGTTCTTCCTGTCCATATTGGAGGCGAATCCGACAAGTCCCAAGAGGTTCCGATCCTCAAGTTCAAGAATCACGGTCATCAACTGCTCCCTATCCGTGATTGCATCAATCTTGTCCAATAGAGGTTTAATCGGCTGAAAATCCTCTCTGTTTCGTCTCTCTACGTCCATCCCAGAATTGTAAAATGTATTGATGTGCCTATACTCACCTGTGTATTCTTTGTCCATAAGTGATTTCACGTCGGCAAGAGACTTATCCCTGAGAATAACAAATGAGCCCCAACTGGTTTTATCCGCGGGGATCTCAGTCTCCTTCAACCATTTGCCATTGGCGTACCTAAAAAAGTCATCCTGAGGTCTGACGGACATATCCATCGTCTCCTCGAATTTTTCTACCATGAGAGGAACTCCTGCTGTGGTTATAAATACTAATTGGTGGCGATAACGAAATTTTGAGATATGTTTTATGAACTCAAGAAACGTATGTTAGGATCATTATGTCTATAATCTATTATGAGATAAATCAAACTTCAACTTTGCTAGATTATTGCTAATTGTATGTTTATTGCAAATCGAAACGATCTGCGTTCATCACCTTGTTCCACGCAGCGACAAAGTCTGAGACGAATCTCTCATTGTTGTCCTCTTGAGCGTAGAATTCCGCGAGTGCCCGAAGCTCCGAGTTGGATCCGAATACGAGGTCAATACGTGTTCCCTTCCTGACCACTTCACCGGTCTTGCGGTCGTGTGCCTCGTAGCTGTTGTACCCTGTCTTCTTCCACTCAACATTCATGTCGAGAAGGGTCTTGAACCAGCTGTTGTCCAGAGAGGGCTTGTCACTCCAGATGCCCTCACCTGTGGCTGAGATGTGCATTGCTCTCATACCTCCAACAAGAACAGTCATCTCAGGGGGTGTAAGTCCGAGCAATTGGGCCTTATCAAGCATGATCTCTTCCGGTGTTACGGCAAATTCCTTCTCACAGTAGTTGCGGAACCCATCAGCCTTAAGCTCAAGGAAGGCGAATGAATCGACATCTGTCTGTTCCTGAGTCGCATCTCCTCTTCCAGTTGTCACTTCGACACTGGTATTGCTCAACGCCTCGATACCTGCTGCACCACCTATGACAATCACATCTGCGATGCTTGCTCCGTTGTCGCTGGCAATCTTGGTGTAGATGTCCAGCACCTTGGAGAGGTTCTCTGGATCATTCACTGGCCAATCCTTCTGTGGAGACAGCCTTATCCTTGCACCGTTCGCTCCACCTCTTTTGTCAGATCCTCTAAAGGTCACAGCGCTCTTCCATGCTGTCTCGATCATCTCCTGGGGTGTAAGACCTGAACTAGAAATTGCCTTCTTAATCTTAGCTACCTCGTCGTTACTCAACTTCTTACCTGCAGGGACAGGATCCTGCCAGATGAAGTCCTTGTCAACAAAGTCCCCTGCTGCATAGTTTGATTTGGGCCCCATATCACGGTGCAGAAGTTTGAACCAAGCACTTGCAAATGCCTCTGCAAATGCCTCGGGATCCTTCATGAATTTCTCACCAATCTTTCTGTAGATGGGATCAACCTTCAGGGCCATGTCTCCAGTAGTCATCATCAGCTTAACCTTTTTTCCACTACCATCGACCTCGGGTGCCATGTACTTCTCATCGAGATCTACTGGTTGCCAAATGTAGGCCCCGGCTGGGCTCTTGGTCACCTCCCACTCGTTCTCGAAGAGCAGGTGGAGGTAGCTCATGTCCCACTTAATGGGGTTTGTTGTCCATGGGCCCTCAAGACCACTCGTGATTGTGTCCACTCCTTTCCCAGACTTGTGACTGCTTATCCAACCGAATCCTTGATTCTCCAAGGGTGCAGCCTCTGGTTCTGGTCCAACTGCTTCTGGGGGACCGTTCCCGTGTCCTTTCCCGAATGTGTGCCCACCTGCGACAAGGGCAAAGG
>WAMJ01000042.1 GCA_015522385.1 Candidatus Heimdallarchaeota archaeon | reverse complement strand
CCCCTGAACTCCTTCATTACCCTCCGATGGTGGAGTGACAATACCTATATCACGGGTGGGTATACTGGAAGTGATGGTCTTATCACTTGGGTCATGGCCCCGGGTACCTACCTTGTAGAGGTTCAGGAAGCCACAAGCATCTTTTTCACAGTTGTGATACTCGGCGGACAAGAGGCATTCTTGGGTAATGATATCCCGCAGTTGGATGCTGAGGTTCCAGATATCACCTACCAGTACGGAACCGCGGGACATATCCTTGAGTGGAGCTTCACTGAGTCTGATCCTGATTACTACATGATATTCCGGGATGGTGTTCGGCTTGTGAACGGGACATGGGACGGTTCGGTGATCAGTATCAATGTCGACGGGCTTCTTGTCGGTGAGTATACCTACAAGGTTTTTGTCAACGACACCAATGGTCTGATAAATGTGGACTTTGTGAAAGTCATCGTAACCGAACCGCCAGGGCCTTATGCAGGCGGGACATCCACGGTTGACGTCAAGTTTGGACAGGGGTATGTCGTCTTGTGGAATATCTCCGCAGTCTCTCCTAATAGGTACGTCTTGTACGATAACAAAGTTATTGTTGATACAGGTACGTGGTCTAACGGGACTCTTACCTACGATCTCGGAGTACGTATCCCTGGAACCTACAACCTCACACTGTTCCTTAATGACACATTTGGTGCGACTTTCGTCCACACATCACTTGTGACCTTCCTCCCAGATCCAGTTCCTCAGTTCTCGGTTCTCCCGAGCGACGTGAGCGTCATGGAGTGGGAGAACTGGTCATTCCAGTGGACGGGGATTGATAACAATCCCGCAACCTACGAGGTACTGAGGGATTCAGAGCAGGTTGAGACCGGTACATTCCAGAACAATACCCTCATGGAGTACTCCGACGGTACTCTTGACGTCGGGATGTACAACTTCACGATTGTCCTGTACGACGGTAGTGGTAATTGGACATCGACAGAGGTCTCTGTGCAGATCATCGCGGACTCAAGCGCTCCATTGATCTCCGGTCCCACCACCAGAACGATCTATGAAGGAGACACGAGTCCTACTGAGATGACCATATCCGACGACCTTGTGGTCACCTACTTTGTGACGGACAACGGTACCCAGATAAGCTCTGGCTCTATAGACAGAACGGGTTCGGTTATGATAGACCCCTCTGACTTTGCAGTAGGACTTCATCTCATTGTTCTGAATGTAACGGACTCGCGTGGGAATTCTGCAATTGCAGAGCTTGTCTTGACAGTGCTTCCTGACGATCCACCAGTGTTCACTGTACTTCCCGTGGACATAACCATGAACGTAAGTGAAGGGCTTTCCGTTAACTGGACGGCGACAGACATCGATACCGCTACTTACCAGATCTTGCTTAATTCATCCGAGGTGGAATCAGGCAGTTGGTCCAGTGGGGTGTCGTACAGTTACTCACTCTCCAGTCTATCCGTTGGGACATACAACCTCACTGTAGTGCTCTTCGACGACAATGGCAACATGGCATCAGCCAGTATCACTGTGAAGGTTCTGGAGATACAGCCACCGGTCGTGACTCCGGACCCCTCGTTCATTTCGATGCCCAATGACCTCGTCACCGGATCAGCAAACATCTCGATGGCTTGGGAATTCGACAGCTGGGAGCAGGCAGAGTACTGGATAATCGTGAATGGCACTGTTGTCGACAGCGGGTCGTGGACATCTGATCCCCATGTACTTGGCTTTAGCTACTCGCTCAATGGCACTGGTCTGTATACCGTGCAGTTGGTGATTGAGAGCTCAGAAGGAGCACAACTCACCGACACAGTGAATGTGACCCTTATTGGTGAAGGTAGTTCGTCGAGCACCACTGTAGCCACCTCGTTCACCCCGATATACATGGTCATGGTGACATTTCTTGCTGTCATAGCGACCAAGACTCTGTTCAGGAGGAGAAGATTTTGAGAGCTAAATTCGCACTGACTATTCTGTTGCTTGCCCTTTTCATGGGCAGTGTCTCCGGTCTCCAGTTCACCACGACACCGGATGATATAGAGATCACGACAACCGAGAGCGCAACCCTCACGTGGGTTATCGATGAGACCGGCGTGGAGTACGAGATAACCATGTCCGATGGTAGTACTGAAAAGGTCGTTGCATCTGGAACCACGAATAACGAGACGGTCAGCCTCGACGTGTCAAACCTTCCAGTGGGAACATACAACTTCACACTCCGGGCAGGTACACTAGTTGATTCTGTCGTCGTGACTGTTACATCTGGATCAGAAACCGGATCAGACACAGGAACCACAGAGGTCACACCCTTCCCTGTGTTCTCAGTCTTCATACTCCTTGGTACGGTCGGTATCCTCAGAAGAAAGAAGTGAGACTCTACCTAATTTAACTATTCAAACTTCCTAATTTCAACCCAGTTTCCACCAGAGTTATGAATCGATTCCATGATACGTTGTGCCTGTGTGGCTTGCTCGAATGTGACAAGTGAGTTCTTGGGGGAGAACCTCATGAATTCCCTTACCATCTGTCCTTCTGAGCTCTCCCTCGTGTCACACAGGACATTTCCATCCTTGTCCTCGAGGATGTACCACCTGCGGAAGGAGAGGGTCTGTTTGTCACCGGTTATCCTGAGCGTGTTCTCCTCCTCGTCTGCTGTTCCTGTCAAGAGGTCGAGCGTACAGGTCAATCCCGAGTCGAACTCGATCATTCCCACACTGCTTCTCTCACATCCCTGCTCACCTGTGTATTCGTTCGCAGCGATCAGTCTAGTGGGCTTACCGATGAATTCCTCTAGCTCTCCGAGGAGGAAGAAGTAGTGAGTCCCGACCTCCCTGAGTGCTCCGCCCTGTTCTTTAGTCTTGAGCCATTCGACGTTCTGCCAGCTTCGTGGCCATTGGGGGAACCTGAACCTCAGCTCCAATCTGCGAATATCACCGACAAATCCTTCGGAGAGGAGCTCCTTCATCCTCTTCACCCCAGTGGTGAATCTGAATGGCAAGTTAATGGTCGTCTGCTTTCCAGATTTCTCTGCTGCCAACGCCATCTCTTCACCATCTTTGGCACTCAGGGCGATCGGTTTCTCGCAGATGACGTGCTTACCGCTCTCAAGAGCTCTAAGGACGATATCCTTGTGGTACTTTGGTGGTACTCCGACATAAACTATCCCGACATCACCGTCCACCAAGACGTCATCCAATTTGTCAGTTGCCCTTCCTCCGTACTCTACTACAAGTTTTTCCGCTTTTTCTTTGTCCACGTCACATATCCACTTGATCTCTATCTCTGCAGAAGTAAACACTCTAGCAAGTCTATTTCCGATCACTCCTGCTCCTATAATTGCGACTTTCACACGATTCTATTTTGGTCTGCCCATATAAACCCAATCTAGGGACCAAACTACCTCGAACCTGAGGTTTTTGAAGGATGAATTCCTCCGATGTACGTGCTCTGCTTAAGCGCAGTTTTTGATCTGGATGGTCTTTCCCTTCACAGCCGCAGGCTCGTCCACAGATATGTCTGGGTAGCTTCGCTGATCAGGTCGTTGCTCATCCTTTCTGACACCTTCCTTATCATCTACGTAATAGATAATGTGGGATATGCTAACTCTGGATACCTCGTGGGCATTATGCTGATTACCCAAGGTCTGATCGACTATCCAAGTGGTGTATTTTCAGATAAGATAGGGCAGAGATGGGTGCTTGCAATAGCCTTTGCCTCCTACGGGCTCTCATTCTGGCTGTTTACCGACGCTCACAGCATGATCGAGTTCACCATTGCCTATCTCTTCTTCGCCCTTGCATCGGCTCAGCAGTCTGGTGCGATGGAAAGCTGGTTCGACAACAATTACAGAGTCCTTGCAGAAGATGAAAACCGGGAGATCTACAAGGGTATCATGGCCAAGTTCAGGACGATCACAGACCTTATCGGTGCTCTGATGCTGATCACTGGCGGTTTCCTTGCTACATACGTCTCACGAAAATTCGTCTTCCAACTTCAGATTGTGGGTATGATGGTCTTGGTTCTCATCGTTGTAGTCTTCATAAAGGATACCGATGGAGCCCGTGAAGTCGATCGGATGAATTACCTGAGGCTCTTCAAGGAAGGGATCATCACTATCACGGAAAACAGGCTCGTCCTGCTCATTGTCTCCGCGGTAGTCCTCTACACCTCGACTCTCGGAGTCTTCGGATACCTCATCATGTTTCCGGGATACTTCGGGTACACAGGATCTGATTTCGGGGCGTCGAGCTTTCGCTTTACCCTTTTCATCTCCGGTTCCATCCTCCTCTGGCTCCTCGCAGATCGCTTCCGTAAAATCGATCCTGAGAAGTGGCTCGGTCCCCTCTCCTTCTTCCATGCCGTGCTATTCTTCGGGTTCACAGGGTTCATACTGTACCTCGTCCCCATCTCCAATCAGTTCAATCTCACTGGAATCGTGCTGTTCGGTCTGCTCATAGCTGCTGGACACACAGTGAGAGTGGCCATCGACATCCTGCTGCAGTCGATCTACATAGACCTTATCCCGAATCACCGCAGGAATGGATTCTACTCCCTCGTCCCCACACTCACGCTGATCGTCAATGCCCCACTGATGTGGGTCTCTGGTCTGATCATCGAGAGATATGGTCACGTACCCGTCACTGTCATACTTCTTCTGATTTCGGTGATCAGTAGTGTATTCTTTCAACTGGCCTCCAAGAGGATCAGCACTTCAGATGTTTAAGTAAGGGACTGTACATCTCTAGCTATGAAGGGCATACTCCCAGCCTTTGTCATATTCCTGCTTATCTTATCAAGTAAAGTCTCTGCAATGTCATTCACCAACCTCGAAGGGGAAGATCAAGAAATCCAAACTGGAACACCCCTGATCATCGAGGTCTTCGCTACATGGTGCTCTGCCTGTAAGGATCAGCACCCTATACTTGCCGAGGTGTACTCTACGCTCTCTGATAGTGTAACCCTACTCTCTATCTCCTCGTCAGATAAGGACTCTATCGAGACGATCCGAGAATTTCTGCTGGAATACCCCTCCAACTGGAGTTACGGACTAGACCCTGACAAATACTTCTGGAAGGAGTACGGGGTTCCAGGCACTCCTACCTTTCTCAGCTTCTCGGACGAGGGTGAATTTCTTGGATGCACCATCGGGTTGCAGCAGAAGGATACATTAGAAGGAATCTTTCAGAGCGCGATTGATGGTGAGGTTGGAGAGAAATGCCCCACATTGGATTCTGGAAGTAAGACCCCGCCAGAACTTATTTTCCTGTCCTTAGGGTTAGTAATCGTCATCGTCCTGTTCAAGATAAGAAAGAGGAGAAAGACTGGCGAATAGTGATATTGACTTAGAAAGATATTTATCCGAATCCTAGGTCTAGGAATCAAATGGAATTCTACGAGAAGGAACTCGAAAGCATCGACAAGCTTATCGACGACCTCACAGAAACAGCCAACATCGATGGAAAGATCTCGAAGGAGGAGCAGCAGATCCTCGACAAGATCATGATTGAACTTGGAGACTACAGAGCCCTGATCTTCGACGTGATCGACGACGGAAAGGTAACCAAGGACGAGCTTGCACAGATGCAGAAATTCAAGAGCAAGATCTATGAGTATGTCCACGACATAGCGATGCACGATGGCGTACTCAGCAAGGAGGAAGAGGGATTGCTCCACAAGGTCAAACAGTTTGTAGACAATACACCCTAGAGGACGTAGTCCTCCCACCTGTGCTTTAGCTCACTCATCAGCTGTTTGAGTTCACTCATGGGCAAGCCCCTCACGTTCGAGGGTGAACCTGTGACAGACTCGATGAACCACGAGGAGATGGAGTTCATCTCGTACCCCCCTGCATACGTCAGAGGTCTGAATTCCTCAATGTACCAGTGGATCTCCTCATCGGTCATTTTAGCGAATTTCACTGTTGAACTTACGACGAGAGTACGCGATTCGGTCGTCTTCGTGTCCAGCACGCAGATCCCCGAGAGGATGGTGTGCTCCCTTCCTTGGAGTTTCTTGATCATCTTTACTGCATCTTTCTCGTCCCTTGGTTTGCCGAGGATCTCCCCATCGATCTCTGCGATTGTATCTGCTGCTACTACGAGATCTGCATCCCAGTTTTTTGAGGGCTCCGCCTCCCTCAGCATTGCCAGCATTGCATTAGCGGTGTGCGCCTTTCCTGCTGCCAGTCTCTCCACGTAGTCGTAAGGTCTCTCTCCATCCTTCTTGGACTCATCGATATCGGTGGGGACGATGAAGTGCCTGAGGTAAGCCCCTTCGAAAAGATCCCTTCGATCCTTACTCTGCGATGCAAGGCAGATTGTCTTCACAGAAGATATTTGCTTCAAGAATTTGAAAAAGGTTCTTATTCCAGCTCTGCGCGTCCATCAGAAGGTTATAAAGAGATAGAGCCTCATTACCTAGTAGCCTATGGATGTAATTGACACAGTAAGACGAGCATGGGAAGAGGGCAAACCGATCCTCCTCTTCGACTCCGAAGACAGGGAAGGAGAGGTTGACATCATGCTTCCCTCCATCAAGATGACCCCGGAGATCATCACCGAGATGAGGGAAAATGCTGGTGGATTGGTGTGTTGTGCCCTGAGCTCGGAGTACTGTAAGGCAATAGGTCTCCCCTTCCTCACTGAGATCTTTGAGAAGACATCAGGGGTCTACCCCGTCCTCGGGAAGATGCTCGAGCACGGCTTACCATACGGAGCGAGATCCGCGTTCTCGGTATCGATCAACCACGTGGATTCTTTCACCGGAATCACGGACATCGACCGCTCATTGACCATTATAGAAATTGGAAGGTTGGGTGAAGAGGACATGACCGATGGATTTGTCGACAGGTTCACCAAGAAGTTCAGAATACCTGGACACGTCCCCCTCCTCAGGGGTGCTGATGGACTCCTCAAGTCTCGATTGGGGCACACAGAGCTTGGTCTCGCCCTCTGCGAGATGACCGGGTTCTCTCTAAGTGTGACGATGTGCGAGATGATGGACGGAAAGACTGGGAAGGCACTTCCTACAGAGGAAGCAAGGACATATGCCGAGAAGAGGGGATACGTCTTTCTGGACGGTGCAGCAGTTATAGACGCCTGGGTGAAATTCAAGGGGATAGACCGTTCGCAAATTTTCAGGAGGTCATAGGGTGAAGAAAATCGGAATTGTGGACACCACGTTTGCCCGTTACGACATGACGAAGGATGTCGTTGACGTTCTCACCCAGTATCCTGGTCTCGTCGAGTGGGTGAGGTACACCGTCCCTGGGATCAAAGACCTCCCCGTCGCCTGTCTCAAGCTCTTCAGGGAGAAGGAGTGTGACCTCGTCATTGCCCTTGGTATGCCTGGACCAAAAGTCAAGGACAAGGCGAGTACACAGATAGCCTCTCAAGGGTTGATGGAGGTTCAGTTGATGACCATGAAACACATCATTGAGGTCTTCGTCCACGAGGATGAGGGAGGTTCACCCGTCGAGCTCAAGAGCATCATGAAGGACAGGGCCAGTAAACATGCTCAGAATGCTGTGGATCTCTTGCTCTTTCCCGAGAAGCTGAGTACGAGAGCAGGTCAGGGTGTTCGGCAAGGATTCCCAGACGCCGGTTCACTCTAATAGATGACAACATAGAAGAGTTTCTCCTGTACAACATGACCGGTTGAGTCTTTAGATCATTCACCTATCACAGACATTTTCAATATCCACTTGTACCCCATGTAAATGACAGCTCCACGTCTTGGAATCATCACCTCTCAGACAAACTACGACCACACCTATCTCATGGAGAAAAGGGCTCTGGATCATGCTGAATTTCTCGGATGTAAGGTAACTGTACAGGCTCACGTACCCGGCGTGTATGACATGCCGCTCGTGCTCAAGCAGATGCTCAAGAGGGATGACGTTGATGCTGTGGTGACTCTCGGTACGATCATCAAAGGTGAGTCCGATCACGATCAGCTCATAGCTGCTCAGGTCGCGAGAAAGATCACGGATCTTAGCCTGGAGTTCGAGAAACCAGTGGCACTGGGTATATCCGGTCCGGGTCTCACCATGATGCAATCGAAGGCAAGGATCGAGTCCTTCGCCACCAAGGCGGTCGAGGCAGCCGTCAAGTTGCTTCGTCAAGTCTCGAAGCTCGAAACTCCGTGACCAAAAGGGATTAATTCCTTCTCTTCTCAGTACGATCATCGATGAACAACAAGAGGTTCCCTTTCTATCTGATGGTATTTGCAGTCCTCAACTTCAGTATCAGCACAATCGTTCTCATGAACATAGGTGAATATAACATCTATACCCAGTTTCTCAGTGCTCTGGGTGTCCGTGAATACGGATTCGTCTTCAACGCTTCGTTGGTAGTCCTCGCCCTCGCTACATTTCTTTACTTCTGGAGACTGAAAGCATCTCTCAGGTGGCCAGCGGTGACAGCCTCCATGGGGGTTGTCTCCTCTCTTCTTCTCCTCGGTATAGGACTCTTCCCCTCTGGTGGTTGGACGAGCGACGCTCACAATGTGTTCGCTATTCTGTACTTCCTCCTACTCATCCCGCTCTATGCCCTCCTACCACATGCCTTTCCCCGAACTCCCCCACCTCCATTAAAGATTTTGCTCTTTCTCTCCGGATACTTAACTAGCATCCTAACCGTCATAGGTCTCAGTGTTGAGTACATTAACCAATACATCTTCCAAAAGTTGATAGTCGCTTCCCAACTCCTTTTCCTCCTCTCGTCCAGTATCGCAGTTCTGATGGGAAATTGTATCTTGGAATGAACCTCTGTCATCCCTCCCACACCCTCAACAAAACTATGTTCTTTAATAATATTTTTTCTCACAATTTGGTAATTCTCTTTTGTCTGCTCAAAGCACTTAAGTATTGAATTGTTCAGCCTATTACAGGAGATGGGTACAAATGATCATCGATAGCCTGAAAGAGATGGAGAAGTTCCTCATTGAGTTCTACACAAGAAGTGAGAATTCACGGAATAAGATCCTTCTAACCTCTAAACTCGATGAGATTGAAGCAGAGTACATCAGTATGCTGTACAGGGAGAATGTGTTATCAGATGACGTAGGGAGAAAATTTGAGAGTATCTACCGGGCTGTTAACGAAGTTCTCAACAGGTTACCAATCGAGCAGGAGTTTGATTCCATACGGCTTGGTCTATTGTCCATCTCGAACCGGTCTCTGGTAGACTACTCATCGGTCTTTCTCAATGCCTCGATTGAGAAGATATACTCAAGTGCCAATATTCTCGCAGAACTTCTTATGGGTGTTCTTGGTATAGAGGAGCTCCCTGACATCCCCTCTCCCAAGTCTCCTGAGTACGAGAAAATTGTCCTCCGTTACCTATCGAGTATTGTCAGCGCCTCTGAGCTCTATGCTACCGCTGTGCAGATCATTCCGATAATCAGTGATCATGATCTGGTCAGGTGGACGAATGAGGTTCTGAAGCGGTTTGACCGAATGTACGAGGTCTTCCACGAGGTTGACTGTCAGAAGATACTTGATAGGTACAGGAAGCTCTCGAAGATAGACATCCTTATCTTCAACCTCTCCTCATGCATACGCCTTGTTGCTCAGGTCTTCAAGCTCTTGGAGTACCTGTTCAAGGCCTTTGGGGACAATTGGCCAGATGGAATTACTACCTCTATTCACTTCCCCTCACATGATGTGTACGGTCTGTACAAATTCATAGAGGACGGGCAGGCAATACTCGGTAAGCTTCAGCTTGTCGTCAACGACATCCCTCCTCACATCCAGGAGAGGTACAAGAACAGTCAGGGTGAACCCCTGTTCGGCAGTATAGAGAAGGTCCTCTCGCTCTTCCAGCAGACCATCATCAAGTTCCAGATACTTGACTCCTTTGAGGGGAAGACCTTGAAGATCCACGACCTCGACGCGTCCATCGAATCCCTCGAGCTACAGCTTGACTCCATTCTACACGGTGGCTTCCTCAGTCAGGGATCGACCCTTGTGGAGTGGTCGCAGGCTATGTATATCTACGATGATCTGATCATGTACTACGTGATCAGGGCACTGATGACGAGGGACTATTACACGTTTAGATCCCACATTGACACCTACCTGATGCAGTCGTTTTTCAACAGGACCGAGCTCTTCTCGGAATCGAAGTTCAATGCAATCATCGCAGATCTATACATCACCATCGCTATCACAAACTCCCCTGATCTCATGGGGTACAAGGAGACCCTTGAGAACGAGATTTCCCGACTCCACTCACTCTCACACCTGATAATCCCTTATACGGTACTCATCCAGATCATCCGCTCAAAGTTGAATGAGGATGTCGAGGACATTTGCAACACCCTTGATAATCTCCACCAGATGTACTTCGCCAAAGGGAATCTTCACCATCTCTCCGAGGAGTTCAGGGCATACATCGAGACGCTCAAGAACTGTCTGTGGAACAGGGCCCCGTCATGGGGAGTGTTCAGTGATCGGACACAAAAGAGGCTTCCTGAACTCAGGACATGGGTGGTTCCCGACTTCACGAGGATCCCGGAGAAGAGGTTGAGACCCAGCATGCGCTACATTCCTTTCAATTTTATTCGTGACCGTATTCAAGCTGCAGAGAAGAAGTGACTCTGGCCTTCACTGTGGCTTATCCCCAACATTTCACTCTAATTTTCCTTCCTCATTGCGAATGGGGTTAGGTCATAATACGGATCTGATCCGGTAATCATGTCGGAGACGATCCTCCCTATGACCGGGGTGAACTTGAAGCCATGCCCTGAGAATCCAGCTGCTACAACAACGCCGGGTCTGACCTCATCGATTATGAAGTTCTCGTCAGGAGTCATGGAGTACAGGCAGTTCGTCACATCGTCGGATGAAGGATGCAACCCAGAGAACCTCCTCGTGACGAAATCCGAAATCTTCGCCAACACCCTGTCTTGGGGTACTGCGTCGGGCTCGTCCGGATCCACCCTAGGGACCTCCTCCGAGATGTGGATGGCGACCTTCATCGCTCCTTCTTGCTCGTTCTCGGGGAAGCCATAGAAGACCTCCTCGTCCCAGCAGATGAATATCGGGAAATCCCTGTACACATCCTTCTTTATCCTCCAAAAAGCGTAGGACGGTCTCCAGACCTCATAATCCGGTGTGATTGAAAAGGCCGATCCGAGGAGCTTTTTCGTCCACGCACCTGTTGCAACGACCAGTTTCGTTCCCTCAGCGTCCAATCCTTTGCCTGACACCATGAACCCTCTCTCTGTCTTCTCTATGTTCTCGATGGTGACCTCCTCAAATATCTCTGCACCTAGGCTGTTTGCCAGCTCCTGAAGTGTCCTCACCGCTAATGATGCGTTCAAGATACCCGCGTCTTTCTGGTACACCCCCATGTCTCCATCATCGATCCTGAGTCCAGGGAACCTTTCCCGGAGTTGTTGAGGATCAAGTATCTCGTGTGGTACCTCCATCTTCTCGAGGGTTTCTCTCACACTCTGCAGGTTGGTGTCTGACTCTTTCCCAAAGTCAAGACCTCCTGTCACCCTCAGAAGCTTCTTCCCTGCTTCCCTCTGGATCTCCTCCCAAAGACGGTAAGACTCGGGCATCATCTCTGCAAAGTGCTTCTGGGGATAGGCCATCCGTATAATACGTGACTCGCCGTGGGAGCTACCCTTGGTGTGACCCAGTTTGAACTGTTCTACCAGAGCGACCCTCATCCCCTTCTTCGCGAGGAAGTAGGCTGAGGAAGAGCCCATAGCTCCAGCTCCGATAACAATTACATCGTACATCTGAATTGAGATTATAGGTTGGTGTTAAGTATCTATCGAATAAGAAGAATGTAGGGCAGGAAAGTGGAGAGAAACTGCCCTACAACAGGAGCTATTATCTCCTTCGCCTGATGACGAAGGCAGAAGCCAGAAGGATGACGAATGTCGCCATTAGGGGTGTTGCAGGAAGTGCTGCAATGCTGGATGAGAGCGCGGGGTCGATCCTACCAAGATCAACGTTTACGGCGTAAGCCACCGTTGCTGCCTGCACACCAATAGTTGGATCATGAATAATCAGATCACCTCTCTCGTAGACGAAGTACAGTTCCTGGCTGTTTTCACTAGCTTCTCTGACCACAACTCCCACATCCGTAGTGTTTCCATCGACCTCTGCGGTCTTCACCCATGAGAAGTAGGCGGTGTCCTGTCCACTGGTCTTGATAGCTGCCTCGTTGGTGGCGAACTCGTTCTCCTCATCAGGGCTGTCCTCGGAGTGCTCGACCTTGTAGCTGGACTCAACCTTGGAGTCGAGGGCAAGTCTGGAGGTGTTGGACATGTAGTTGAAGCCGTCGATGATGTAGTCGATCTTGATACCCGTGGGCTTCAGTATCATCCCATTAGACTGTGTAAACGTCTCTGTGATGGTGAAGACCATCGTGAAGACTCCATCAACAGTGGTTGCGTTGATGACATACTCGGTGAAACCTCCACCAATGTCCTTCGAGGACTGCTTCAGGTCACCGAAGCCGATATCCTCGAACTTGTAGATCTGGATGATTGTATCGTTGTCACCCAGTAGTCCGTCACCATCCACATCCTCGAACTCAACAAGGCTCTCGACCTTTACTTCGAGCTCACTCTCGGTCTCGTTGGATCCTACTTCGGAGGAGTATTCCACCTTGACTTTCGGTGTTCCGTCAAAGTCGATTGATGCCTTGAACTCCTCCTCGGTTGTTCCATTAGCGATCTTCGTCTTCAATTTGACCTTGTTGGTATCAACCTTAACCTCAACCTTGAATTCGAGCTTGTCCTTCTCCTCTTCGTGGTCCTCTGAAGAAGTCGACTTATCGGATTCATCTCCCTCAGAGGTCTCGTCCGTGTGATCTGATTCGGTAGTCTCGTCGGTATGATCCGCCTCAGTCGTCTCATTTGAGTGATCTCCGTCGTCGGTGGTATCGGTGTTGTCGCTGTCTTCCGTTGTGTCGGAGTCCATAGGACTGAGATCCGATGGTACGGGGTTGTTTGCTGCTCCTCCTGCTGCGATCGAGAAGATCAATCCCAAGAGGAAGATGCTTATTAGTATTCGAATGTATTTCGTCTGCATGTTTCACATCACTCTGCTGAAAAGATTAGGGGATCATATATTTAAGTAACTACTGTTACACCATACTAGAACTATTGTTTCAGGCTCTGTAATCACAATGTTCGATTTTCGTAGAATCGCTTAGTTACACGACATTACATCTAGTCTTTGAACTATTCTTCTAAGCAAAATCCAGTGTTAGGATTCATATACTGGAAAAATCATCCTGCACCATGTGTTGGGTGCTGAGTTTGAAAGCTAGATTCAAGCAGGTATTCCTGAATTCCTGTTCTAATTTTTCCTCTCCCTCGTTAAAGCAATTAATAAGGTGGTTCATCGTGTTACTTAGTAGCTCATTCTCATATAGCTCTTGAGTCATGTGACCACCTTCAAGGATGAAGAAGAACCTGATACTATCACCATTGAAGTGGTAAAGGGTGTACTTATCTATCCCCAAACTGATGTACTGTTGATCTTCTCCAGGGAATTCCTCTTGGAAGTTGATCATCGAGCTTACTATATTCTCCTTATGCATTAGAAGTGTCCTGAAGATGGGATCACTTGA
>WAMJ01000041.1 GCA_015522385.1 Candidatus Heimdallarchaeota archaeon | reverse complement strand
GTTCCGGTCAGGGAAGCGTACACATTCAGCCTACCTCCACTCACAGTCTTTCCATTGAGTGCTGGGATGGGGTCAGCGAAATCCATGAGCTTGGCCTTGAGCTGAGCGGGTGTAAGTGTTGGGTCATTTGCAAGGATCAGTGCTGCTGCACCAGATACGTGCGGTGTAGCCATGGATGTTCCCGAAATTGTATTGTAGGTATTGGAGGGCCATGTCGAATAGATGTTCGATCCGGGTGCTCCGAGATCAACGGTTGTTGCTCCCCAGTTGCTGAAGGAGGAGAGTCCATCCGTGCTTGTTGTTGAAGCAACTGAAACGATGTTGGGTGAGTTGTATGAAGCGGGATAGCTTGCAACTGCGTCGTTGTCTCTACCGTCATTTCCAGCTGCTGCGATGAACAGACCTGGGAATGCCTCAATTGCGCTCTTTAGTGCAGCATCATAACCACCACCACCCCAAGAGGCGGAGATGATATCAGCACCCATGTTGGTTGCATACTCGATTGCGGTAATGGCATTAGCAGTTGAGCCACCTGTCGAGGTAAGGAACTTCAGAGGCATGATCTTCACCTTCCATGAAACTCCAGCTACTCCGACTCCATTGTTACCGACACCACCGATCGTTCCACTCACGTGTGTACCGTGGTCGTCTGCAGTCGAGTCATAGACTGAGTTGTCATTGTTAGCAAAGTCCCAACCGTTGACATCATCAACGTAGCCGTTTCCGTCGTCGTCGATTCCATTGCCTGCGATCTCGCCAGGATTTGACCAGATGTTGGCTGCAAGGTCGGGGTGGGTGATCTGTACGCCAGTATCAATGACAGCGACAACAACTGAGCTGGCATCTGTTCTGACGTCCCATGCTGCGGGAGCGCTAATCTTGTCCATACCCCAAAGTTGGCCATAATCTGGATCATTTGGTACGACACTTACGGTGTACCTCTGGTTCTCTTGAACCGATGAGACTCCGGGTAGGTTCTCTACCGCAGAGATCATCGAGACCGGTAGGTCCACGACGACTGAGGGTATTATATTGAACTGTCTATCTATCTTAACCCCTAGGCTCTCAAGGGCTGTGATAGAGACATCATCGAAGGACTCAAAGTTCACAATTACCTGTGTCCTCGGTCCTTGGTAGATACTTGCTATGGCAATGCTGGAAGATATCAGCAGGAATATACCAATTGCAAATTTCAATTTTCTTGACTGCATATTCATTTTTCATCACTTTTGAGACAAAATTGCGACGGGTTTTACGGATTGCATACCCGTTACATTTCTGCCGGATGTCCATCGTTCCTTTCGAAGGTGTGTTTCTTAAGTTTATCTGAATTTCATGAATGATTACGATATTGAGAATATTTGGTTGCTAATTGTTCTGAATATCGAATCATGAAGGACGATATGTATGATGTGGTTAGAAAAATTTGCTGTTCAGATACGAATTTATGATGTGAGTCAATTTTGAATCTCGGGTTTCAAATCTTATACTCTATGACTTATTTACTCAACTCCTGTATAGTTTTATGCTTATCTAACTCTTTGCAAAAAAGGAAATATGATATGTGGTGTCAGGGGAAGGGTACGATTATCGTCTCCATGGTATTATGTTCTGTGGATGTATTACTGCTTGATGATACGAAGTGGCTGATCGACAATGTACTCTCTCTCTTCGATCCATCTTCCCTTACCTTTGTAGTTTTCTGGATAGAAATAGTAGAGGAATGTCTTAGGGATAAAGGTCGTTCTAGATTTCAACTTGGATCCTACTGTTTTCTCCCAGAGGAAATTGTTCAGCTCTGCAATTATAATTGGAGAGGCTATTGCTTCTATGAGAAATCTCCTCCCATCGGTAACTATCGATCCTGAGAGAGGTAGGGGGTTACTCCTGAAGAAGGCCATCAGGCTATCTCCGTTGATCTTGCTACCATTGTGGAACTCTCCCGAGATGATCTGGAAGGAGTTCATCCCGAAGTACTCCTCCCTAAATAGTAATTTCCCTCTGTAAATCACCTTTTCTTTCAAACGGCTGATATAGCGAGAGATCACGGACTTGGTTCTTCCGTATGTCTTACACAGCTCGTCAAGCTTGATTTTAGCATTGATCGTCAACTCCCTCAATAGTTTACTCTCTATCTCTGACATGATGTACTTGCCCTCTGGAGCTTTGAAGTAGTATTCTGGTTCATACTTTTTTGGGAATTCGAGGAAATCCTCCCAGAGTGAGTTCATCAGTAGTCCCCTATCTGCGAGTTTATTCTCTGCGAAATTCCACTCCTCCCTGAAGAATGACCAATTACTAAAGCTGGGTAGTATTTCCAAGCTCTGTCCAGTACCGTGAAGAGTCTCCAGACCTATTCCTAATTCATGGGCTATTTGCGTGTTCGCATCGGTCATCTTGCCCACTGAATCAATAGGGATATCGAACTGTACGTATAGATTGGATCCCGTACCATAGGTGACTGCTCGGTAATGAGTGTAGGGATGCTCGTCACAGTATCGAATCAGCTTATCCATCTGAGCCTTTGTCTCGATCTCTGTGAAAATCACGTATTCTCGTTGGAGACCAATACTGGGGGGATAATATGATGCCACCACCTCAGTCTGCACTCTGTGGCCAAGCAAGGGATCGTTGATCTCGAAATCAGGACGGAGGAGACCTGAGGTCTTCATGTACCTAATGCGATTCCTTACTTTCTGTGGAGATAATCCAAGCTTTAGTGCGATGGCATGGGCACTTTTGAACGGATCAATGTTCAACTCGTTGAAGATCAATTGATCTGTGTAAGTAAACGTATCCATCAGGTACCCTTCTTAATAGGAAACTGTAGAGGAGATTGAGCCGGTTCCAGTGATTCCCCCTGGTGGGTCAAAGATTATATCAGCATATGTATAGCTCAGCCCACCTGTAGAGAGAAGTCCCTCTGCAGAGATAATGTAGTCACCGCTCTCCAGAGCGTAGTTGTAGAATACTGTCTCAATCACGAGTGTCTTGAGTCTTGTGTTGATGCTGAGGTAGTCACTGACACTGAACCCCGATGGGAGTGTGAGTGTGACCTTGTAATCGAATCGGAATCTGTTTCCGCACATGAGGTCTATCACGACCCTCCCGTAGACATCATCTGCGGTTCCATCATTATCGATATCGGCGTAGTAGCCTTCGACTACTCGGAGTCCGAGTGAAGGTTTGTCACAGGCTTCTTGGGTTGAGAGCTTCTTGTTGGCGGCAATAACTGCTACTGGGGTGATCATCATGCCAATTACTGCAAGGATTGCAAGTTTGGAATACATTCGCACGAATCAAGAATCGATCTTGATTATTTAAACACTTTGCTAATAATTTACCTAGAGGTACGATCTACGTACTGCCCAGAAGGTAGTGATGAAGATGAGAAGTGAAATTTCTTGGAATGTAACCCTGTCTTCAGTGCTGTTGAGCCTATCAAGAATCGTTGATGAATTTGTCACACCTTCCCACGTGTCTATAAGATTACCTTCTGTATTGAAGAGAAGAAGGGTGGGAAGTATGCTGGGGTTGTACTTATCGAATATCTGTAGGTAAGTGTCAATCGCAAAAGTCCATATAGCTCCGCTTTCATACCTCGTTTTATTTAAGATTGAAGGAGTATCGCTGGCAGGAGATATACTGATTGAGACAAGGGTCAATAAATCCTTGAGCTCATCGTAATTCTTAACAAATTCTCTAGTCTGTAGCTCACAGGGTTGGCACCAGGTTGCCATAAGGTCAAGGAGAAGTACATGTCCCTTGTAGGTGGAGAGCTCGATGTCCTCTTCGTCTAGTCCTTGTACCGTGATTTCATAGGGGTTAGCGGAAACCTTTGAGATCAGGAGTAGTGAAAGAACAATGAGTAGTCTCTGTCTCACTTGTCGCACCCTACCTTAATTGTCAACCATGTACTTGACCACATCGACAGCATCGTTATAATCCCATGTTAGACCAGTTTCGAAGTGTTGGATGGTTCCATCGGAATCGACGAATGTGACAATGAATGGATGAACCCAGACTATGCTGTGCTCCATATGTCCTTCTGTGGAAGTACTGTTTGTCTCTGTCGTCTCTGTCATATTCACGTACTTGTAGTAAAAGTTCCAGTCCTGTGCGGTCTGATTGATCTCCTGCTCTGTGCCTAGAAGAAATTCGATGTTTGGAGGTAGGGTCTCACCTGCCATCTTGTGAGCCCATTCTGTGAGAGTGGAACTGTTGTCAAAGAGGAAGTCAAAGTCTATAATGAATGCCTCCACTGTATCCCCGTATCCGTCCTCATTGAGCTTTTCTATCATGTTTATAACCTTTAGACCGATTGTACTGCATCCTTGCGTGCAATGGGTATAGATCCATGTGACCAACCTGACTTTTCCGTTGTGATTTGAGAAAAGTACTCGCTCTCCTTTGATGTTAGTGAGGTTGAAATCTTTAGCCATTCCGTAGTCTTTCAACTCAATATTCTTTCTGTCAATGAATCCAATTTGCCAAGTTGTGTAGGATACAAGTCCCGCAACAAGAACTACAGCTATTATTCCAAGTACAATCCCTTTATTATTCACAATATTCGAAATAATTCGAAGTTAATAAATTCTGAGATTTTGTTATTCTGGACTCTCTACATTCAAAATTCTGCAAATTTGACATGTCATCGTACAACCTGTCACAAATAGGGGAGTCCTCCTCAGCAGAATAGGTAGCACTTTCTCCTTACACAGCACACTAAAGCTTTAAACACCCTTGCTCATTCGATTACTTAGCCATGAGTGGTCGGTTCAATCCCAAAGAATTCTACAAGGAGACTGAGAAGCAAGTGAGGCTCAAGATCCGTTCGTTTACAAAGGATAAATCTGTTAGGGAGGACATCCGCAGGAACGACGGGCTTCCAAGTGTCGCTCAAGGACAGCACTTGTATTACCGCATGGCTATGCGCTTTGAAGATGCCCTTCCTAAACGGGATGAGCTCAAGCACAAAATCGAGGAGTCACGGGTTGCCTCCTCAATAAAAATTCGGAATTATGTAAGTGAGAAGGATGCAGAGAGCCTTATGAACCTGTACAACGAGATTTTTCTAGCTGCACCGGATCCTTCGAGAGCCATTACGCTGGAGGAGGTACAGAATTTTGATGAAGATAAGACCTTCATTGCCACCTTAGGTTCAACCATGGTCGGGTTTACCATGTTGTTTGTCGAACCTGACTTCTACGAACCGGAATTGATGGCTGGAGCCATTGCAGGGATAGGTGTCCTTGCCCGTTATCGAGGGAAGAGGATTGGACTGGCTTTACTGAAATTCATCATTGACTACTTCGAGGAGAAGAACGTACAGAAATTAGTGTGCGAGGTGTACAAAGAGAACGAAGCATCCCAGCGTATGTTCGAGGGACTGGGGATGGAAATCGTAGGGTACATGATACTGGAGGATGAAGATGGCAGAAATACGAATAGTTGACCTGCTCAAACATCCTGAGAAGGCGCTTGAACTCAGTAGCAATCAGGTGCGGGAAGTCCTGTACACTGCCTCCAACGTCTTGAAGAGGCAGAGAAAGCTTCTTGATCTCCCGGCTGAAAGGACGCTTATAGTGGGCGATATCCATGGTGATCTTACGTCTGTTCAGAAGGCATTTGACCTTCTCTCAGAGCAGAAGGTCGACCGGATAATCTTCAACGGTGATGTAGTCGATCGTGGTCCTGAGATGATCGAGTGCGTCGTCGCTATTCTCGCCAACCTTGCTCTGTATCCAGAGCAGATATATTTTCTCAGGGGTAACCATGAGATCCGGAGCGTGAACTCCTTCTACGGTTTCAGGGGATTCGTCTCCAACTACTGGCTGAACACGTACGAAGACTTCCAGATGACCTTCAACAAGCTTCCCATCGCCGCGAAGCTTGGCGACTCAATCTTCGTCACACACGGTGGTATTCCGACAGAGACGGTCTATTTCCATATGATGCGATTAGAGCTTAAGAAATCTGAACCCACACCTGGATCTACTGACTGGCAGTTCATCTGGAATGATCCTGACGGACGTCTTCGAAGATTCGGCTCCTCAGTCCGAGGCGAGGGATGCTACCGGTTCGGTAGGGATGCCTTTGATGAGTTTATGGAGCTTCACGGTCTGGATCACTTCATACGATCCCATTCAGTTGTGAAATCAGGATATAGATGGCAGTTCAATGACCGCTTGCTCACTGTTTTTTCATCAAAGGCTGGGCCGTATAGGAAGGTCTCACCTCACTTCGCGAAGATTACTGAGGATCTCGAAATTGAGTTGATTCAAGTAAGAGACCTCTAACGGGTGGTTCAACTGCTTAGGATTAGCAGGGATGTTATCTCTAAGATCATCGAACATTGCATAACTGGATACCCGCATGAGGTCTGTGGACTCCTGATATCCGATGGTGAGAGCATAGTGTCTGGTGAACCGGTCGCTAATGTGACCAGTTCTGATCCCAGAAGAACCTATACTATCAATCCATTTGATCTTATACGCGTTGACGACAATGCAGCAGAGGCCGGTCTCGAGGTCATAGGGAACTACCACTCCCATCCCAATCACCCGCCCGATCCGTCAGAAACAGACAGAGATTCTGCAGTCTCAAACTGGATCTACGCAGTGATATCCGTGACTATGGACAATACCGACATCAAGTTCTGGAAGTTAATCGATGGAGTATTCAAGGAAGTTGAGGTGGAGATACTTGGTGACCCCTAGTGGTGTATCGGTGAGATTGTAACTTCTATCCGTTTGAACACCGGTGTCTTGGACTGGGGGTCGAGCTCTCGTGGTACAATGACATTACCCTCTGGATAGTACATCCCCACATTTCCCATTCTGATATCATAAGACACAACCTGAACTTTAAGTTCACCTGCAGCAGATCGAATTTTCACGTATTCTCCCTCTTTGATTCCAAGATTGGTGATGTCCTCCGGATTCATGAGAACTACGTCTCGGTGTGTAGTCCCCCTGTACAGATCCCGTTCCTCGTAGATGATCGAATTGAATTGTCCTTCCGATCTGAATGTAGTGAGGTTGAATTTTCCCTCGGAAGGACGGGCATCAGGTGGAGAGAGAACTTCAAGCTGAGCCTTACCAGTCTTGGTTGAGAATCTTTTCTCATGGTATATTCTTCCCGGAATGGTGAACTCCTCTTCCACCACGTCTGATATCCTCTCGAGCCCTGGAACTACCTGTGATATCATATCCCTAATTTTATCAGTATCCACCAGAGAATCCCACTCAATTGTATCGTTCCCAAAGAGCTGACCCGCGATCCTCGTGATGATCTCGATCTCTGAGGGAAGGTCTTTGATTGGTGGTTTTGCTCCCCCCTCGGAGTACCTCACGAAGTTGAACATCGATTCCTGAGTGGTGAAATGGCTCTCCTCATCTCGCGTTCTAACTGGGAGGATGAGAGATGTTCTCCCCTGTCCCTCAAGGTGTCCGAAGTTGAGTGTAGTGGAAAGCTGAATCGTGAATGGAACCTTGGAGAGTGACTTTCTTGCCCATTCAGTGTCTGGGTTTGATGATAGTAAGTTTCCACCTAAATAGAAGGCCACATCTACTCTCTCTTCATCCATGGCTTTCATGCAAGCATAAGTATCAAATCCCTCATGATCTGGGATATCGAGTCCCAATCTGTCTCCGATTCTCTGAACCATCTTGGGTTTGAGCTTGGGAATGACACCGACTGTACCCACCCCTTGAACATTGCTGTGCCCCCTGAGGGGAAGTAGTCCAGCCCCCTCTTTCCCGACCATTCCCAGCATAAGTGCAAGAGCTGAAATCATCTGCACGGACTCGACCCCATGCTTCTGGTGGGTGATGCCCATGGCCCATGAGAAGATTATGTTCTCAGAGTTGACGAGAAGGTCGCAGAATGTGTTCAATTCGGCTTGACTTAGCCCAGAGAACCCAAGTAGCTCCTCGTAGTTGCTAGAATCGATGTCTGATCTCCACGAATCGAAGTTGTCACAGTACTTCTTCATCCTCTTCTTATCTACGCGATCTTCCTGCCAGAGTTTCACCACTGCAGCTTTGAGAAATGCCATATCTCCCCCGCAGTGGGGTTGTAAGTAGTGGGAGGCTATCTCGTTAGTGAAAAAGAGGCTTTTCACCTCACTGGGAATGGCAAATCTCTGCAGACCGATCTCCTTTAGGGGATTTATCACCACAACCCGTCCTCCCCGCTCACGCAATGCCATCAGTTGGGTCATAAACCTCGGATGGTTACTAGAAGGATTAGCCCCTATGAGAACGAGAAGATCCGAACGGGTGACATCCTCTAAGGTCACTGTTGCAGTACCCGAGCCAAAAGTCCTTCCTAGACCTACACCTGATGCTTGGTGACAGTAGTAACTACAGTTGTTTACATGGTTACTCCCCTGCTGTCTGGCCATAAGTTGGAGGAGAAATGCCGCCTCATTCGAAGATCTACCAGAGGCATAGTAAATTGTCCTCTCTGGAGCGACACCAAGCATCTTTTTATGTATCATACTGAAGGCATCATCCCAAGATATGGGTCGGAAGTGTGTGTCCCCCTGTTCACGAAGCAGGGGATGTCCAAGCCTTCCAAGACTTTCGAGTTTCCTCGGTGACATGGTTTTGAGATCCTTAATGCTATTCTTCTCCCAGAATTCCCTCTTTATTGCTGGTCTCAAATCCTGCACTATGGCCTGCATGGCCTTCTTGCAAACTTGGAATCCCTGTCCCAGTTCGTTTCGCATCCCTTTCATTCCAAGTGCACAGGCTTTGCAGGTATTCCTGCGCCGAAGAGCTCCGAGCAATCTGTGTGGACCTCCCGCTTTCATGGACATCACAAATGAGTACTTCACCGCGTTCCACCCTCCTCCTCGTTTTGGAATCTTCTTGCTCATTAATTGCTATCCTGAGGAATAGCAAATAATGGTTTGCAAAGAAGTGTAGAATACAAGGATTTAAGTCATAGTTTTGAGGAAATACAATACGTATGAAGCAGGCGTTCCAAGAGGAGATGCGGAGAATTGAGTGGGAGTTCGAGGAAGAGAAAATCGAGGTTCAAGCACTCCGCGATTTTGGCACGCTCGACATTGAGAACTACCACTTGTCCCTGAGGAAGGACGATATCATTCAACTCCCTCTCTGGCTTGCTGAAGTACTCATCGACGAGGGCATTGTCCGCTACCACCGTGACCAGCAAGTTGATCTCAACCGCCTTCTGCAGATATCTTACGATGAGAACAAAAGTAGCTCGTTGGTCGAGCTTAATACCTCCATGTTCATCCGTAGGGTGAAGGAGGAGATCAGAAGGTTGGAGCAGGAAAGCGGTATCATGGCAGTTCGTAAGCTTACCTCAATGAAGGGATCCTTCAACAAGATCATGAGAGCCCGAATCAAGAAGATCATGACCTACGCCCAAAGTACGGATCAAGAGTCCAAAAATAAACGACTTTTCAGTGCAGAGGAAGAATGGATCTATTACCGAATGAGAGAACTCTTCGAGAGCTGGACTGACCTATTGTCTGATTAGATTCAGAGATACTCTGGCTCAAGGCTGTACTTCTTAACTGTTTTCAACGGCTCTTCCTCAGCCGTGTAGACCTTCACCTTGTTATGGGTCTGATCAATGTGCTCGTAGAGTTCCTCCTTGGAAGTACACTGAATACCACATGGACACATAAAGTGGACATCTCGCATGTGAGAAATTCTATCTCTCTCTCTCAGCTCAATCTTGCAGACTGTACACCGGGGAGTGTGCTCATCTTTTACATGTGCTTTGAGATCAGACTTTGAGGCAAAGCGTTTCTTACACTTGCGGCATTCTACCGTGAGGTGCTTAGCATTGAGGTGAAGTTGCCACCCCTTTCTTGTCTCCATTTCCTTCCCGCAGAACTCACAGATCCACTTTTTGTGCTTTGCATCCATGTGCTGTTTCAGGCTGAAGGAAGATAGTAGGATCTTGTCACATTTCTCACATTTGAATCCATGATTCTTGGAGTGTACATGCTGCTCAAGACCCAATCGATGTTCGAAGGATTTCTCGCATTTCTCACATTTGAATGGTATCTTCTGTCCCTCTTTCAACGTCGATCAGTCCAAGATAGGATTGGATTAAATTAAATGTTTCCTTATTCAGAGATATAACCAGAGGATTTTTAGTACGCTTGTGCGACGTATACTCTCTGGACGCCCTTGTTCCCACAGACAATACAGGGGCCTGTGGGTTCTTCTTTGATGTCTTCGCGAGTTCCTCTGATTTCAGAGGACATCTGATCTTTGATATTCTCTGCACAGGCTACTTCTCCGCACCAGTTCACACGTGCGAATCCCCTCTCATTTTGCATGCGGGTCTTGAGTTTCTTGAAATCATCGATGTCCACAATGAAGCTGTCAAGGATATCATCTGCCTTCTTCTTCAAACCCGCTTGGATCTCGTCCATGTGCTTTTTGAGTTCCGTGAAGAGTTCGTCACGGTTAACGGGGATCTTCTCACCGGTGTCTCTTCGAACTAGGAGAACGGAGTTGTTCTTCAGGTCACGGGGTCCGATTTCCAGTCTAATGGGTGTACCTCTCATTTCGTACTCCGCGAATTTCCAACCTGCAGTGTAGTTGTCCCGGGTATCTGCATGTACTTTGTACCCTGCTCGCTTCACTTCCTCCTCAAGGGTCTTACACGCCTCAATCACTCCCTCGCTCTTCCCTTTGAAGACGATGGGAACGATGGCGACTTGGAGGGGTGCCACACTGGGAGGGAGAATGAGTCCCTGATCGTCACCATGAAGGGCTATGAGTGCCGCGAGTACTCGTGTGCTCACCCCGTAGCATGTCTGGTGAACGAGCTTTGTGGAGCCATCGATGTCTTGGAACTTGATGTCAAAGACCTTGGCGAAGGACTGTCCAAGATTATGTGTCGTTCCGATCTGCAGTGCTCTTCCGTCGGGGAGGATCGAGTCGTAAGCAATTGAATAGTCTGCGCCAGGGAAGGTGTCGTGGGGGGGACGTCTGAGTGTGAGATATGAAAGTCCAAGGGCATCAAAGAGTGCCTCGTAGATCTTCATAGACTCCTCCACTTGGATTTTTGCCTCCTCCGCTGAACTATGGCAGGTGTGGGCCTCCGACCACTGGAATTCCCTATCCCTGAGCAAGGGTCGTGTCTCCTTGGTGTCCATCCTGATGATATTTGCCCACTGGTTAATCTTAAGGGGGAGGTCACCGTGACTCTTTATCCACTGCGCATACATATGATACATGATCGTCTCCGATGTAGGTCTCAGAGCGAATTTCTCTTTCAGTTCAGTGTCTCCTACTTTGGTGACCCATGCGACTTCGGGTACAAATCCGTCGAAGTGCTCACTCTCTCTTGTGAGAAATTCCTCAGGGATGAAGAGGGGGAAGTAAGCATTCTGATGATTGGTGGCCTTGAATTCCTTGTTCAGGATCTCTTTGACCTTTTCCCATATTTCATATCCGTTGGGGAGTATCACGTTAGCTCCTTTGATGGGGGTCCTAACGTCGATGATGTTACCTCTGAGAAGGATCTCGGAGTACCATTTTGAAAAGTCTGACTTGGGGTTATCTAAGGGCATTCGATTTACACCTCATGGAATCTGTTGCTGTCTCGTCTCTTCTCATAAATCTGTTAAAGTGGAAGATATTCACCTAGCATAGGTTCCTCACACGGCGATTCTCGTCGTTATACTTAAGTCTCTCGGTGCGTTTTCCGGTTGACGAGGTAGACCCCAATTGTCGTTAGGACGAAGGCGATGATGTAGATGAAGGAGAAGTTTTCATGGAGGATGAGTACTGAGAAGAAGAGTCCCATCAGAGGTACGAAGTTGACAAAGATGCTGGTTTTTGTCGGACCCAAGTGCTTCACACCAGTGCTGAAGAGCACGTTAGCAGCAGCGGCAGCGAACAGTCCGAGATAGATAAGAGCAAACCAAGACTCGGTGGACACAGTGACTTCCCATGGTCTCTCGAAGAGTGAGAGCAGACCGAGGGCTATCCACCCATACAGAGTCACCCAAAATTGGTACCTCAAGGGGGTGACCTCCTTGAAGATCGGTCGGGAGAAGCTGGTTGCTGTAGCCCAGACAAGTGCTCCACCAAAAATCACAAAGTTGCCAAGAAGGGGGTTAAGTCCCGTGGAATTGGGTGACAGGAGGAAGATGAGTGAGACACCTCCAAAGGCGATGAGAAGACCCATGACCCTGTTCAGGGTCAGTTTTTCGTCCCTGTAGAGCTGTGAGGAGATAACCGCGGTAAGTGTGGGGTTCAGCGCGATGATGAGTGAAGCATCTGACGAGCTTGTGAATCTCAAGCCTGTGAGGTAGAGAAAATTGTACAGTGATACTTGCAAGAATCCCAGGATAACCAGCTTCGGGTGGAACTTCCTAGGTACACTAATGGACTTCTCCTTGGAGAGAACCACTAGGCTGAGAGCAGGAAAAGCAAAGGAGAACCTCCAGAATGCAGCAGTCAATGATGCACCGTTGAAGTTGGTGGCTATGATCTTGCCGACGGGCCATGCGAGTCCCCAGAATATCACTGTTATAGTCATCCCGATGTAGGAGAGTTTCTCCGCTCTGTTCACACTATTGATCAATTGTCTTGGATTTCAACCCTTTGTTTGTCCTAACTCAATTTGTTCAGGTCAATCAGCTCGATATCAAGTTCCTCGGCTATCGTAATGATTTTTTCATCTCTGTAGAATTCAAGGTAGTAAATTCGTTTGATCCCCGCATTCACGATAAGCTTGAAGCAGTAAAAACAGGGAGAAGCGGTTACATAGATCTCTGAGTTATTGATGTTCACCCCGTGTTTGGCAGCTTGGATAATGGCATTCGCCTCTGCATGGACTGTCCGAATGCAGTGCCCGTTTACCACCATACACCCGACCTCTGTGCAGTGGGGTAGGCCTTTTATCGAGCCATTGTACCCCGTTGAGAGAATGTTTCTGTCCTTTATGATCACAGCTCCGACACTCTTCCTCGGACAGGTGCTCCTCGTGGCTACCTGCTTGGCAAGTTCACCGAAGTACACCTCCCACGATGGTCTCTGATCTGTCACTAGCTGGTGTAAAGCTCTTCTGTTTAAAATCCTTTATATTTCCCAGTAGTTCCTGATTACCGACTTGATCCGATCGAGATCGCGGTCGCTCCCTCTCATCGGCTCGAAACCTGACTTGTCCTCCACCCCTTCGAGAAAGGCAATCAGGGCCTTACCCAGTTCGCTATATTTGTACCCTCCCTCAAGTATGCATGCAACCCTATTCTTGCATTTCTTCTTCATGTGGGCAATCCTCCTCCCAATCTCCCTAAACCCACTGACCGTAAGACCGAGCTCCCCGTATGGATCTCCAAGTAGGGCATCAAACCCCATCGAGACGAGGATGATCTCTGGTTCGTACTGTTCTACGATGGGGACGACAATCTGGTCTAAGGCCCTAAGGTATTCCCTGTCATTTGTCTCGAATGCCAGGGGGATGTTGACAGAATATCCAAGACCTTTCCCCTTTCCCAGCTCAAGGACGTCTCCTGTTCCTGGGAAGCTGTACTTCGGATTGCAGTGCAGACTGATGTACAGGACGTCCTGACGGTTATAGAATATGTCTTGTGTTCCGTTCCCGTGATGCTGATCGATATCAAGGATGAGCACTCGTTTCTTCCTGCTATACTCTCTGAGGAAGATTTCTGCAGCGAGAGCGATGTTGTTGAAGAAGCAAAATCCCATGGCCACATCACTGGTCGCATGGTGGCCCGGTGGCCTGACAAGGGCTACTGTAGTTGTTTTCTTTTTATATGAGTAGATGACTGCTTCATTTGCAGCTCCTGCAGCTGCAAGTGAGGATTTCCATGTCTCCGAATTGGTGATCGTGTCCGGAGTGAGGTAGGTTCTGCTGCCACCGCTTGTACTCTCTATGAGGTTCACGAGGTTCTGTGTATGGATTCTCATGAGGTCTTCCTTGGATATTGGATCCGACTGCTTGAACTCCACTCTCAGTTCCTTCTTGTACTCGACAAGTGCGTCGTAAAGGATCTGCAGTCGTCTTGGAGATTCGAGGTGTTCACTTCCCATCTCATGGAGGAGTCCCTGCTTCGGATAGAACACTACGACCACAGTTGCCCGATGATAAGCGAATTCATTAAGCTATCAGTCCGAGACTGATTTCAAGGGGAATATTCATAAGCTTCTGAACCTTTCCTGCACTAATGACTACGAAAGGTATCATTCACACGAAATACGGTGATATGGATTTCGAGCTCTATGATGACGCAACTCCCAACACCGTCAAGAACTTCGTCGAACTCGCACAGAGTGGCTTCTACGCTGATGCTGCATTCCACAGGGTCATCCCCTCGTTCGTTGTCCAAGGTGGATGTCCCGAGAAGACTGGAAGAGGAGGACCCGGATACAGGATTGCCTGTGAGCTCAAGAACTCTAAGCAGTTTCATGACCGTGGAGTTCTCTCTATGGCTCATGCAGGGAGGAACACCGGGGGCAGCCAGTTCTTCATCGTACTATCGAGAGCACAGACTGCCCATCTAGATGGGAACCACACCTGCTTCGGGAAGGTCACCAGTAACCTCGAAATTCTCGATAAGATCAAGCCGATGGATTCGTTCTCCGTCGAGATTACCGAGGTAGACCCCGAGACCGAGAAGCACACTCTCCAGAAACTTTGAATGATTTTTTATTAGTCGACAATCCACAAAAAGGTTAATTAATCCAGAATGAGTTTCCGCGACAGGTCGCGATGAAGAAGGGGATTTCTTTCAGATTTGAGGAAGACGTCATAGACACCATTACTTTGGGGTCTGAAATCTCCGGAACGACCAAGACCACTTTTGTTGCAGAGGCGATCCTGTTGCTGACAGACCTCCTCGAACAGGAGAGGTTCAGGGGAATGAGTATAGATGAAATTAGATCGCACGTCCTCTCAACCACACAACCTGTCACCTCGAAAAAAGTATCGAGGAAAGGTAAGAACCGACCTCCAGGATTCATATCGGATATTATCCTCGACCACCTGAAGAAGAATAAGGGGGTTCTCATGTCCACCACACAGATCGCAGAGGAACTGTCCATCCCCAAATCGACTACCCGAGCCTATGTACGGAAACTCCTGTCTGAACACGATGGTGAGCTTGAGATGAGAGAGGGCAGGCCGAATCAGGTGCGGTACATCGGAAAATAACTACAGTACTTCATGCAGAGCTATCAAGGTCTATATTTCAGAACCCTCTTGTCCGATGACATTCAAGAATGCCTTGTTTACGATCCCTGCGACTGGGTCGAAATTCAGGCTGAAACCATCCCACGAGAGGAGTTCTGAGTCGTAAGTGATGATGATCTCCTGCATTGCCTGTGAGAGGGCCTGTTTAAGTGTACCTGATTCGTGATCAGTGAGGAGTGCACCGATAGCAAAGGGGGTCCATTCTATGAGGATATTGGTCTCGCCTGCATTGATGGACTTTAGCGAGGAGGAGGTATCTGTCACCTCGGAGATGAGTGCCATTATCGCCGAAAGAGCACCGCTGAGGAGATCCTCCTGAGCGCTCATCTCTGGCCACTCTGATTCGTTGACCTTCCCCCCGCACATAAGTCTTCCATCGTTTGCTATGAGCAGGAAGGTCGGATTGTGCTTCGGGAGCATTGCAGAAATCTGTGCTTTCAGGAAGTCTACCCGTGCATTCGCTTCTTCATCCCAAAGTGTATTGGAACTGAGTAGGGCGAAGTTCTCGTTTATATCGGCTAGAGTTTTTCTCGCTATCATTGACATATTTGAATCATCTTCGTATGCCTCAAGCACAATTCTCTGGATGTCCATGAAGAGTTTAGGAAAAGTGGAGAGAATCCCGAATCTCACCTCCTGACTGGCGTGCCCGTATGCTGTGATGATAAGCTTCATGCTCCTCCACACGTCTAACACTGCCTCTTGTAGTCTCCCTTCCATCCTCCGGACTAGACTCGAGTAGATCAGCCACTCTGCCCATCGCATCTCTATCTTAGCTGCACTGTCCATACAGTCCTGTGCGAAGTCCTCCTGGTCGTACTGTTTAGCAATGGACCACGCGGCTAGTGACTGCTGAACTGATTTTTCAAGATTATAGTTGAGGGCAGAGTAATTGGCCAATTCCTTGTAAGCTTCCGCCACGTGAATGGAGGGGTTACTGGTGTCATCCGCTATCTCGACTGCAACCATGTATGATTGGATGGCATTCTCTGAATCCCCCATCTTCATATAGAGATGACCTTGAAGTACATAGTACTCTTCCCACTGCATCTGGCCAACCTCATGTAACTGGCCGTCATCTATTCTATCCAGAACATCCCTCATGTACATTATTTCCTCTGGGAAATTGTAGTAGATGATGGAGGCTATGGATAGATTACACTGGATGTATAATCCAAGCCTTGTTGTGGATGCGTACTTCATCACAGTCTCTCCTATCTTCTCGAAGAGACTGATCGCTGTCTTGAGGTTGAGACCGTGCTTCTGGTAGTACTCAGCAAGCTTGAAACTGGCATCAAGCGGTACGTCAACGTCCTCAGTACCCTCAATATTGTCGAGTATCATGTGGGTGACATTCGTTAGAAACATTGTGTCCTCAAGGCTCAAGCCATCAGCGATAGCTCTGGAGAGTAATGATCCACTGATGTTCTTGTCAGATGTGGGGATATCCATCGCTTTAAGGTTGACCATCGCTTCTTCGGGGGAGATTGACTGCACGTCATCCGAGATCTCGAAATTTCCTTCCAACAGGTCTATCACCTCACCATAAAATTTCCTCGCAAAGTACTTCACACCGCGTGACAGTACCTGCTTGAAGGTGTCAAGTAACCTCTCGGGATTATCTGGGGGCTCACCAAAGAAAACCATGCAGGCGTACCTTTTCCCATTTACATCCTCGAAGGACTGAAGGAGAATCGGTGGCTCGTCTGTAAATATATTGTACCTCCCCTCGGAGAGCATACCGAGATTATAGCGAGACGAAACCTTCATCTCAAAAGCAGCCAGTTGAAATTCAGTGAAACGGTCTATCTGCCGACGGTCGTAGCTGTCGTACCACGCTATTCCACGGGCACCCGCCTCTCCGAGCAGTAGAAGAGTTTTACTCGAAGTCTCTTCCTGCATTAAATAAAACTAGGTAGAGTGGTAATAAATTCTTACCATTTGTGCGGGAAAAATGAAGAAGCTACCATGAAATTCTGATGCATGAAAATAGAATTTTACTTACGGGATATCTATTTAATGAACCTAGAAAATGAAATACATAAGACGGGACATTCTGAAAAATCAAAACGATTCTCTTGACAGTACTATTCGAATTTCAACAGGTATATGTAGGGAGTAAATATTCTAAATCGTGAAAGTTGTCGACATTAACAAAATCTACATTGAGCTCGTGAAACAGGCACTCAAAGATGGTATGATAACCGAGGAGGAGAACCAGATTCTCGCAGTTGCCAACACTCAACTCAGGGAGTTCAAAAGGGTATTTGATATCGCTGGTGAGGATGGAATTATCACCTCAGAGGAAAAGAATGAGCTCCAGCAGTCGATGCGAGATGCTGTAGCTAAGGTCAAGGTTGTCGGTCTGGAGGATGGAGTTCTCACCATGGATGAAGAAGCTCTCCTTAAGACTCTCAACGATTTGATGAGTAGGGAGATCGAGCGATCAATCGACGTTCGTCGGAGCTTTAGTGCCGTTGTGGACATATAATCTGATCCTGCTGATACCCTCCCCTCTGCCTTTTGAAGCTTCTCTTGGTACCCACTTCAATCGAATCTTATGCAAAACAATATAAGAAGAGCTAAAGATGGAGACTTACAAGTCAACTATAATCAGTGGTGACCTGTTCATCAGCTATCTGGAGACTTGACGACACGGTTCTAGAGCCTGGTACTAGGCAGGACTGCTAATCCTGTGCCCTCGTGGCGCGCGGGTTCAAATCCCGTCCGTGTCATTTAATCTTCTCAGAACATACAAAAGGATGGTCTTACATAAACTCTGAGACCTCCGAGACTCTACAGTAAACCTACTAAATAGTTATTGAGAGATCCCTGTTGTGAAGAAAGTCATAGTTATCTGTACACACAACTCGTCCCGCTCTCAGATGGCTGAGGGCCTGATCAACGGACTACTCGGAGATAGAGTGAGGGCATTCAGCGCGGGGACAGATGTAACGCGAGTCTCTCCCCATGCTATAAACGCAATGTCGGAGATAGGGATTGATATCTCACACCATACGTCCAAGGCAGTTGACCAGTTCATAGATGAGACCTTCGACCTAGTGGTCACGGTATGTGACAGTGCCAACGAGAGCTGTCCTGTATTCCCTGGGGCTGGGAAAAGGCTCCACAAGGGCTTCACTGATCCGAACTCCGCTCCACCGGACGAGAGGTACAGGAGGTTCTGCCAAATAAGGGACGAGATCCGTACTTGGGTGGAGACCGAGCTTCCGGGGATACTCGGTCTGTGATCCTCGTCGATTTGTTTAAATTCTAAACGGGTCACGGGTGAATATGCCCGAGAGTGGCAAGAACTCCAAGTACGTTTTTATTCTCGGATCGGTTCTCTCCGGACTTGGGAAGGGGATCGTCACGGTATCAATAGGTAAGAATCTCGAAGCACGTGGACTGAGCGTGCAGGTGATCAAGATAGACCCCTACCTCAATCTGGATGCGGGGACGATGAATCCGACAGAGCATGGTGAATGTTTTGTTACGGAGGACGGAGGAGAGCTAGACGTTGATTTCGGTCACTACGAGCGGTTCTTGGGTATTCAGGTATCCAAGCACCAGAACATCACCACGGGGCAGGTCTACAACTCTGTCATCCAGAAAGAGAGAAGGGGTGACTACCTCGGCCAGACAGTCCAAGTGGTGCCCCATGTCATAGACGAAATCCTCCGAAGAATAGAGGACAGGGCAGAGAACAACCCTGCTGACGTCTATCTCATAGAGGTCGGGGGAACGATCGGTGATATCGAGAGCTTCCCCTTTCTCGAAGCACTTCGCCAAATGCAGAGAAACCACCCCGCAGTTGATGTGTGCACCGTCCTACTGACCTACGTGCCCTTCCCTAAGCACCTGCAGGAACACAAGACAAAACCCGCTCAGCATAGTGTGCGAGAGCTCAGGGCCTCGGGGATCTTCCCTAATATGATTGTCTGCCGGAGTGATGTTCCAGTTCCACAGAAGGCATTGTCCAAGATCGCTAACTTCTGTGATGTACCTGAGGAGGCGGTATACGACCTTCCCGATCTAGAGAACGTACTTTATGCTCCTCGTAAGTTGGACTCACAGGGTCTGGGTGACTACGTCTGCCAAACGCTCAATCTTCACAAGGTAGAGCCAGACTGGAGTGCTTTGGACAAACTCCTGCAGGAGAATCTCGAGAAGCTCAGCGGGAAAGTTGTCATCGGTGTCCCGGGGAAATACACCACGCTTTTAGACTCTTACATCTCGGTTAACGAGGCTTTGAAACATGCGGGGTGGTCTCAGGGGGTAGAGGTCGAGCTCATCCACATAGACACAGAGACAATTGAAAGGGACGAGGACAGTATCCATCAGTTGGATCATGTAGACGGTATACTTGTTCCTGGTGGATTTGGTGACAGGGGTACCGAGGGCAAGATACGGTCTATCAGATATGCCCGTGAGAAAGGGATTCCCTTCCTTGGTATCTGCCTTGGTTTTCAATTGGCAATCGTAGAGTACGCTCGATCAGTACTGGATAAACCCGACGCCCACTCGACGGAGATAAATCAGAATACGAGCTACCCGATCATCGACATCCTCCCTGAGCAGAAACAGATCACGGATAAGGGTGGTACGATGAGGTTAGGTGCATATGATGTTACTCTCCTCCCGGGGACGATTATTGCAGAACTCTACGGGACTCTCGAAATCAAGGAGAGACACAGGCACCGATACGAGGTGAATCCCGATCTTATTTCAGACTTCAGCAGCAGCGGCCTCACATTCACTGGATTCTGGAACGAGCTTGCAGAGTCCATGGAAGTCAAGGGTCATCCCTTCTTCATGGGAACTCAGTTTCACCCTGAGTTCAAGAGCACCCCATGGAAACCCTCTCCGCCTTACGTTGGGTTGATAGCTGCCTGTAAGGCTCGCAAATATGGGAACTAGATTTGCCGTCTTCAGTGATTTTAATACCTCTAGCAACCTAAAAATATATGGCATCAAAGAGGGAGACTGTTATGATCGACTCGGACATCGAAGACATCATTCGCAGAGCTCAACAGAGGTTGCAGCAGAGGATTAAGCTGTTGAAGAGATGGAAATCATCGCTTAGGAGTCTTCCCGATTTAGGAGATCACTGGGTTGACAAACAGCTCGTACATAAGCTTCCCCTCCCTCGTGTCTCAGCGCACAGTCCTATTGCTGCAGTTGATGGTGGTCTACTCGTCGAGGAGCTCAGGGGACTTGATGTCTTCATGGCAAGGGCGATTGCTGTTACCTTTACTGGTGTTGGAAAGAGGGTCAAAGTGGATTACTTTCCCAACTTCGACCCTGAGCCAAGGATAGTCATCAGGGAGAGTTTCGAGTCGAGGTCCGATCTCTCACAGTTCAGTGCTCTCTTTCGGCTGAGTATGGAGTACTCTGTCTCCCTCAATAGACTGCAAAAGGATGCCCCTGAGGTGCTCTTCATCGACGGGTCTGTCACCCCACTCCTCTCGGACCTCACGGTAGTATCCGATGACAAGGAGCTGAAAGCCATGCTCTCCTCCGTCAAGGATATTTACCGGCAGTTGGTCAGAACAGCAGAGAAAACAGGAACTGTGCTCATGGGAATAGTGAAGGACTCCCGGTCTCGTGATCTCACCCGGAACCTCCAGCGCTCAGCCAAGCAGTGGTCGAAGGGTGGATACTCGTCCCCGGGCCTTGCTGAGGATATTCTCGACACTGAGCTGAGCAACGGTATCCTTGACGAGGGTACAAGAACCGCGTGGTTCACAACCAGTCTCCCCTCCTCACTACAGCTCGATAACCAGATCCATGTCTGCTACGCACGACCAATAGCAAGTGATGATCCCGTGCGACTAGAGGTGCTGGTCACTCAAGGGAACCTTGACACTGCGGTTGACAAAGCCCTACAGGCTCTATACATCCTCTGTCAACACGGTCTTCCCATCGCCCTCCCGACGAACCTTCAGGAAGCAGACAGGCAGGTCAAGCTCAAACGTGAGATGATGGAGACCGTCGTGGAGCAGCTCTCCTTGCACTTCGGGATTCCAGTAGAACGAATGAGGAAGCGGAGGACATTCGACTCCTCTTTCTTGCATTTCACTTGAAAGCACGGGTCTGTTAAAGCTTTAAGTAGATAGGAAACAGAGATTGAAGTGTTTGACACTAGGAACCGTGGTCAGTACGGAGCTCACACCGACTCCAAATCTTATGACATTTGTTATCTCCGAGAAGCAGGCACGTGAGTCTGCAGAGGTAGGGATGTTTGTCCAGATCAGTAACGACGATGGTTCCCTCGTCCTAGCGGTCATCGACAAGCTGGTCAGGACTAACAAGTACTACGGTAATCCAGACATGATACACGGCTCCGCATCTGGTCTCTCTCCACCGCAGGTCTATCCATCTGAAAGGTGGGACTACCTGCTTGCGGAGGGTAAGGTGCTGGGTATGTACAAGGACGGTATCCAGCAGCGAGCGACACAGCCAGTGGTTCCTGGCTCCGTGGTTGAGATCATTGACCCCTACATCCTCAAGCAGTTCTTGGGCCTTCAAGACGACGGGCTTAACCTCGGGACACTCAGGCAGATGGATGTACCTATACACGTCTCCCTCGACAAGCTCCTCCAGAAACACCTTGCAGTACTCTCTATATCTGGTGGTGGGAAGTCATACGCCACTTCTGTCATCATCGAGGAGATTCTACGACGCAGACGGGAACAGGGTAGACCTGCTCTCGTGCTTTTCGACGTCCATGGTGAATTCACCGGTCTGTCGCAGATGACTAAATACCCGGAGTTCAGAGATGCAGAGGTCGAAGTTATAGATGGTAGTGAAGTTCAGATTGCCGTGGGCAACCTAAACACCGGGCACTTCTCCAAGATGCTCCCTAACATGAGCTCTGCGCAGATCCGAGAGCTCAGCAAGATCCTAGCCCGCCAGAAGGGCAAGGGTGAGCTGATGACTATTCAGACCATTATCGAGGACATACGCTCAACAGAGATGAACCCGATGGTGCAGGAGGCCTTGCTTGGTTGGATGGGAAGTCTGAAGGGGTCGAGACTCTTCGGATATCACGAGACTCCGAACATAGAGGAGAAGCTCCAACCTGGCAAGTTACTCGTGATCAATCTCGCGCCCGTCATCTCGCTGTGGAAGAAGCAGTTGATTGTCTACTACTTCCTCGATCGGATATTCACGCTCAGGAGGGAAAGGTCAATCCCCCCTGTCGTGCAGTTCATCGAGGAAGCCCACCAATTCTGCCCGGAGATCACCACTGCATCATCCAAGGGTATAATTGAGACAATCGCAAGGGAGGGGAGAAAATTTCTCTGCTCGCTTGTGCTTATCTCCCAGAGACCTGTCAACCTCTCCACCACAGCACTCTCTCAGTGTAACTCCCAACTCATTCTCAAGATCGTCAATCCCAACGACCTCAACTACATAGGTAAGACCAGTGAGGGGATCACGGCAGATACGCTGAAGATGATTACCTCTCTTGGTGTCGGAGAGGGGCTGTTAACTGGACATGTTGTCCGGTACCCAATCTTTTTACAGGTACGAAAGAGGTTGAGTTCCTCCAAGTTCAACGAAATCTCCATGACTGCAGAGAGCAAGGAGTTCGAGAAGATCTTCTCTCGCCCGTAGGCAGAAGGCTTTTAAGATGAAATTCCTCTCACAAGATGTGGATAGGCTGGATCTAATCATGGGGTTATCGACCAAGCGCGTAGCTAAGCTCAATGAGAAGGGAATCACCACCTTCAGGCAAGTACAGGATCTAGCCACTGATTTCTTCACCACAGAGCTCGGATTTAACTCAGAGGAGGAAGTGAAGGAACTTCTGCTCAGAATCGAGCTTTACAACGATAAGGCGGTCTTTGTTAAGGAGTTGGTATCCCTCCCTAATCCTAACAAGGTGATATTCTTTGATATTGAAGCGAGTCCTTTCAAGGGGAGGAGGTTGTTCCTCGTGAGTTTCGCATCGGGTAGTGGAGAGATTACAACCTTTGTGGAGAATAAAGAGACCAATATCCTTGTTGAGATCAACAACTATCTAGCGGGTATGTCTAATAAGACGATGATCTCGTCTTCAGGAAGCAACTGGGACTTTTCTCACCTCTTGCAACTTATGGACAAACGATTCAAGTACCGTGACAACGCTCTGAGAACTAAGAACGGTATGGATCTTCTGGTTCAGTTGAAAGGTAGGATGGTAAGTCCAGTGGGTTTCAGCGTCAAGAAGTTCAGTGCATTCCTTGGGCACCCTAACAAGCTCGACGTCTTCACTGATCCGAGGGTCACTCCGTATTTTGAGAAGTACAAAAGATATGTCAAACCCGGCAAATCTGGTTATTTCATGGGTGCTGTCTTTGACGACGGACATTACGGTGATGATTTTCTGCAGGCAATGATTGACTACAACGCATACGATGTCGATGCCCTCCGCTACATCTACAACAAGGTCTACAATATTTTCAAGTTGAAGAAGACTGGTAAGATCAACGTTTAGAGCTCCGGCGGCGTTCTCTGGACTCGTACTCATCGACGAATTTCCTGCAGGTCTCGATCAAACTAGAGGCTATCTTCCTAGGTATCCCGAGTTCTGTGTTCATTGTCTCTGCACTGGCTTTTGCCATGTTTTTCACTGTCTTGTACTTACTGAGAAGCTTTTGTTTACGCTTCTCACCTATCCCCTCTACCCTGTCGAGAATCGAGACGAGTGCCTCCTTCTTCCTCTTCTTTCTCTGGTAGCTCACTGCAAAACGGTGGGCTTCGTCTCTCGCTGCTCGAAGCAGAAGCATCCCTGGTCGGTGCTTCCCATAATTCACTGGATTGTCCTTTCCCTCGAAGTATATCTCCTCCTCCCGTTTCGCCAACCCGATAGCTATAATCTCGAGACCGAGGTTAGAGAGCGAGAGTACCGCTCTTTTGAGCTGCTCCCTCCCACCGTCAATGACGATCAAATCTGGTAGCGTGAGATCTGGAGCCTCCTCCACGTACTCTCTGTATCGACGGTATACCGCTTCTTCCATGGAGGCAAAGTCGTCCTGACCGTCTACTGTCTTTATCGAGAACTTCCTGTACCCATTCTTGAACGGTCGCCCCCTGACAAAACGTATGCACGATGCCACATTCGCTACACCCTGAAGAGTAGAGACGTCGAACACATCGATGACCTCAGGTGGTGCCTCTAGTTCCAACATTTTTTGAAGGTCCGCAACCCGGTCATCAGGGACTGATGTCTTCCTCCTTAGTAGCATCCTCCGGTTCAATTGCTCACGGATGTTCCTCTTGGTCAAGTCGATCAAAGGTCTTTCCCGCGAATTTGGTTTGACTACCTTGAATCCCTTAAACTTCAAACGCTCACTTAAATCTGAGTTCCCTGTTGCGTTGAGGATTCGTCTGACCTCCAATTCCTCGGGGTCCTCTCCTAAGAGGTTGAGGACAAAATTGTACAGGAACTCGCTCTCGTCCTCCTCTGAATCAAAGCTATCTCTCGAAACAGCCCGAATATCTTGTTTTAGCACTCTTGATTCTTTGAGGAAGAGAAGGTTTACTCCGTACTCCTCCTTGTTCGTCTCCGAGGCGAGGATGTATGTGTCAATTGTTTCGATGAGTACGGTCTGTTTCTGCACAGTCCTGTGAAGTGACTTCAAGGTGTCCCTGAGCTCTGCTGCCTTCTCGAATTCTTCGTTTGCTGCAGCCTCTTTCATTCGCCCTTCTATCTGATCTGCGATCTCGGGTATTCTCCCCTCCACGAAAGCGATGACATTCTTCACATCCTCCATGTACTCCTCCACGTCAACCTCCACCTGACAGGGTCTCAGGCACTGCTTAGTCCTCCTCCTGATGCAGGTTTTTGCCCATGTCTTGTAATCGCCAAGGTTGATTTCCCGGGTGCAGTTGGCAACTGGAAAGATCTTCAGAGCATACTTCAAGGTCTGTTTAGCAGCTTTAACTCCTGAGTAGGGACCGAGGTAGATTGAATCCTTGTTCTTCCTGTTCCGGGACATGACAAACCGTGGATACCGTTCAGACATTGTGATCTCAATATATGGGTACGACTTGTCATCCTTGAGCTTGGAGTTAATCGGTGGATTGTACTTCTGGATTAGGTTATACTCGAGGAGCAGGGCCTCGTTTTCATTCCTGACATCGAAAACCTCGATATCCGCTCCTCTCTCCCTTATCAACCTGCTCTTGGAAAAGGTCGCAGACGGTTGGAAGTGCTGTCTCAATCTATTCCTCAGACGCTTGGCCTTGCCGACATAGATCACCTGACCCTCCTCGTCTTTGATTATATAGACTCCTGCCGTGGTTGGCATGGTCTCGAGAAGGAGCTGAATCTTTGCCAGACGGTCATTGCTCACATCCTCTCTTATGCGTAGGAATTAATAAGTTCCCCCGCTTGTCCTCCAATGAACTGACCGATTGTGCAATCTTCTCTCCGAGTACAGTATAATTTTTATCTATGCTTTTTTCATTACAATGTACAGAATGAGTGAGAAAATATTATGCCCTTCGTGCTTTACACCATCGCCCAGCACATCAAAGTTTTGTAGAAGTTGTGGGAAACGCTTGCAAGCAGGGGGTAGTACCACCTCTGCGTCAATAACATGCCCGAACTGTGGGCGGTCTCTGAAGGCCAATGCCAAGTTCTGTGGTGGATGTGGGCAGAAAATCGGATCAGCTCCAGTGCTTGCACCAGAAGCAATTCCGCCTCAACGATTCCAAGATGGTGTTATAAGTAGACAAAGAGTGCAGCAGGGGAGGATACGACAAGAACGATTCGTTCAAACGACAAAGCAGAAATCACCCCACTCAAGGATACAGGGTAATACGAGACGCAGTCCTCGCAAACAACACTCGCGAAGAACTAGATCAAATCAGAAATCTGAGGGAAAGATAAAGTCGCAGGTCTCACTCAAGGGTATGGACATCGATCCAAATGAGATTGATCTTGCAACGATCAATCAGATCGTTGATTCACGTAGAGATCTGATCTTTGCGGTGAATTTCAAGAACGAGCTCCATGAACTCGATGAGAAGCTGGATCTTATGGAGAGATACAAATCGTTCAAGAAGGCAGATTTCTACACACTGCAGAAGGAGACAGAAGACGTTCTCAAGAAGATGAAAGATTCCAAGGACTACAACGTCGATCAGAAGATACTGGATGAAGCTCGTGAATTCATCACCAGATCTAATGTATTACAGCTAAAAATGCTGGAATGGATGACGCTAGGGTCTGATAATTCCGAGCTAGAGAACCTGAAAAATTCCGCTAGGGATCTTGCCGCGAAACTGGAAGAGGCTGAAAAGAAGACCTTACGGTTGAAGGGCGATCTTGAGAGGATCCAGTACCTGAAGCAGATCACACAGGATTTCCGTTCGCATCTCCTCAACGTGACCGAGGTGAACGCGACATTGAAGAGTGCCATCTCATGGAACTACCAAATCAAGGAAGATCTAGAAAAACTCAGGGAAACCCTCTTTGAGATGTCGACCACAGAGGTCTTCCACAAAGACCTTGCAGAGATGCTCAAGCAACTAGACAGTCTTACGGAAAACACGGACGTGATAACTGTCAATTTCATACGGGAAGAGATCGAGAAGACCCTGTCTGCCTTGGAAGAAGATGGACAGGAACTTGAGATACTGTACAGTATCTCTGAGCAGCAGATGAATGAGCTCTCTCATCAAGAGAGTCAGATCCGTTGGCAGTACATTGACCAAATGGAGAAGGTCGTCGAACGTATGACCGATACCCAGATTCTCATCAACCACGCCCATGTCCAAAGGGAGGAAGATGAAGAGAAGGAGCGGAATAAGCCCGTCCTCCAGATTCGTGAGGAGTTCCATGACGGTGAGCCAGTTGAGGAGAAACTAGCAGATCCCATACCTCTGAGACCTGCTGAACCCTTGCAGGAGGGCGTTGAACTGTCTCCTATAGCTGAACTCACGTCTCCCGTATCGCTTGCTCCTCTAGCTCCATTGCAGAGGGGTGAATACCTGCTGGAGATACACCAAGAAAAGAGCGACCCAGTCACGGGGGAGGAGGTGGACCTTGTCAAATCCCTGATCCGAAAACTGGGATTTGAGCTCTCCGCGATTGAGGTGGACACCAAGGGGATTCACTACCAAATCCTCTCATGGGGGATCAATAAGTTCACCATCTGGAAAAAGAACGGTGTCTACAAATTGGCCTGCAGGAAGAGAAATTTCCTCAGTCGTTTCTCGAGGATCGAGTTCAGTTCGGACGTGGAACTGAAGGGTGAGATCACCGATCCTTACTACTCGATTATCATGGGCGTGAGACCGAAAGAGAAGACAAACTCTCTACTTTACTTCAGAAGTCTGGGTGAAAAATTTCTTAAGGTTCCTGGTGAAAAACTCCTCAGTATGCAAAATCAGGGTTCCAATACCTTGTATATCGAGGTAACATTTCAGGAGCTGACCGAGGGTCACCTTGGGGCAATAACCAACCTTGTCCGAGAGATTGACCTAGTGGTCAACGGAATCTGACCTATTTCTTTGGATCCTTCTTCGAGATTTTCTTTCTCGATCTCTTTGTCCTCCCATTTTTTGCTCCGCCACTCTTGGTGCTCTTCTTCTTCCGCCTTATCATGCGGCCATTTCCGATCTTTTTCCCCTCAGCTAGGAATATCTCTTTGAGGTACCTACCCGTGTAGGACTGGTCGAACTCCGCCACCTCTTCGGGTGTTCCGACAGCAACGATCTCTCCCCCGTTATCACCACCGTCTGGACCTAGATCAATAATGTGATCAGCGTTTCTAATAATATCGAGATTATGTTCAATTGTGAGGATGGTGTTTCCTCTCTCAACCAACCTGTGGAGCACCTCTAGCAGCTTCTTGACATCGTGGATGTGAAGTCCGGTTGATGGCTCATCGAGGAGAATCACTGTGTTCTTGGTGGTTCTCTTCGACAATTCCCTCGACAGCTTGATCCTTTGAGACTCCCCTCCAGAGAGCGTAGTGGCAGACTGCCCCAGCTTTATGTACCCACATCCAACCGCAAGTAGTGTGTCCAGTATTCTCTTTATCTTCGGGATGTTCTCAAAAAATACTGCAGCTTCCTCGATGTCCATGTCAAGGACTTCTGCGATATTTTTTCCCTTGTATTCTACCTCGAGAGTCTCCCTGTTGAACCTCTTCCCTTTACATACCTCGCACTCAACGTACACGTCCGAGAGAAAGCTCATTTCGATCCGATTGTACCCGTTGCCGCTGCACGGTTCACACCGACCTCCCTTAACGTTGAACGAGAACCTACCGGGTTTATAGCCCCTCACCTTCGCCTCTTTGGTCTTGGAGAAGATGCTCCTAATCTCGTCAAACACTTTAGTGTATGTTGCGGGGTTGCTCCGAGGTGTTCTCCCTATTGGCTTCTGGTTGATCATGATGACCTTGTCCACTACATCGATATTCTCGATTTTATCATGTAGTCCCGGTCTCTCACGCGATCCGTTCACGTATCTTGAGAGGGCCTTCCAGAGGATCTCGTAGACAAGGGTTGACTTTCCAGAGCCAGATACACCCGTCACGACAGTGAATACTCCGAGAGGGATATCCACATCGATAGACTTTAGGTTGTTGTGACGGGCACCCTTAATAGTCAAATTCGTCTTTCCTTTTCTCCTGATCTTCGGTGTCTCGATGACCATCTCATGTTTGAGGTACTTAGCGGTGAGCGAATCCTCGTTGTTCATGATCTGTTCTGGTGTCCCCTCCGCGACGATTTCCCCACCGTTTATTCCAGCCAGTGGCCCCATGTCGATGATATAATCCGCAGACCTTATTGTCTCCTCATCATGCTCAATTACAATGACGGTATTCCCCAGATCTCTGAG
>WAMJ01000040.1 GCA_015522385.1 Candidatus Heimdallarchaeota archaeon | reverse complement strand
CTCCCCGGAAGATGTGTTACAATCGCTGGGACTACCTAGAAAAGGAGGGTGATCATCCCTGTCAATACTGTCCTGCCTACAGTATGGTACTCAACAAGAAACCGGGACGAGTTGTGGTCAAGAGGAATGACATACACGGAAAGGAAGGGATCTTCGAGATAAGCCACTACCCCGTCATTGACGAGCAGGGAAAACTGGTTAAGTACATAGAGGTAATCGAGAACATCACCGACAAGGTGTTTATGGATATGGCTTCCGAGAATCTCGATAAGGTTCTCAGCGAAGAGATCTTCATCTCCATTGTGAGGTTCGGGAATCTTGGAGGAGAGGTCGTTATTACCGAGGATCTCCCATATGTAGAATACCCGAAAGAATTCCTAATTAAGGAGTCCGCGTTTTGGATAGCAGCGGTGGGACAGGGCAATTACCTAAACGAGGGGCTCTATGGACCCTTACCCGTCCTTGACCTCGCGGGTATTGTCTCCCTCGGTTTCTCTAAGGTGATGCATTCAGAGTCCAGCGACGTCAGATTCAAAGGAAAGGACTATGTCTTTCTCCTGATCTTCTCACCTGAGAAGTACCTCCCTCTCTTCTCTGACAGGGAGAAGATTACCAACCTTCTGAACGAGACGCTCGATAAGATGAAAACATCGGAGAACCTCGTAGATATAGACCTCAAAGATCTGAAATTAAACCTATTTTCAGTTATACAGGATTCAATTTTCACAGAAGAAAAGAACAAAATCACCCTTGGTATGCTAAGACGTGAGTAGATTATGATTCTACGTTCTTTATATCAATCTCGGGGTGAATCGTGGTGAGTAGTCTGATCATCTGGGAGAAGGAGTCGGTGCCAATCTGCTCCCTGATCTTCTCCTGCGCCTGATTCCAATATGGGAACGCCTTCATGAGGACCTCTTCCCCGTGCTTGGTAAGCTCGATGTGCTTCTTCCGACGATTGTTTTCTGGAGAAACCATGGTAACGATCGCCATTCTCTCCAATGTGCGGAGACTCCGAGAGACTGAGGAGTTGTCCATACTCAAGTACTCAGCCAACTCAGTAGCGGTGGCGGATCTATCTCCTGATCTCTGGTTCAACCCTTGAATAGTCAGGAGGATGGATAACTGATTAATATTAATCCCTGACGGTGCAAGGTAGGCATCATAAAGTCGTGTGATCTTCCGAGAGAGGATTCTGGTATTGGTACAAAAACAGGAGTTGACAAGCTCCAAAAAGTCTATGTCAGTCATATCTTGCTGTCCTAGGCAGTCTTGGTATTTGAACAGGTACTAATTCCGAAGATCCTGTATATTGGGCAGAAGTTTACCGCTGCCGTGACCAGCGGGATTAGCCCCACGACTCCCACAATTATTGCTGTGGTGACTTGGTTATTAAGACCTAGGAATATTGCAACTGCAAATAGTACTATGGCGAGAATATATCTGATGATTTTATCGGTGTTTCCAACGTTGTGTTCTGGCATTGTGTTTTTCACTTCCTATCTATGATCTGTTGCTAGCAACTGGGAATTCTACAAGTTGCATATACAATTGATGCATAGTCAATAGTTGCATATACATATTTATTTATAAATTTTCTGGATTCTTATCACACATTGTTTAAAATTGATGGACAGACCACGCGTTCAGACAGAGTGCACTGTTGTCGCACTACTCTAATCTCTGTAGGAAAGATACTTAAGGAAAGGTCATTATCCCCATCAATGAACGACTTGACGGGAACGGCCAAGACAATTTTCGATGAGGTAATGGACGAGATTGACGAGGAGATCAATCAGGCATTTGATGGTATCTTCTCTGATAAAACTATGAGGGAACTCGTTACTGGGATACAAGAAGCAGTCAAAGAGGATGTCACAAAGACTATTTCCGAGAATTATTCAGATGGGATGAAAGCAGTTCACAAGCTCATCCTCGGAGAGAAGACCTCAAGAGTGGTCACGAAGGTGGTAAAGGCGAAGCTCGGGGAGCTCTCCTCTGACATCCTCAGGAGGTCATTCGATGTGGTCGATGAGCTCAGGAATGAGATAATCGGAGAGGTCTTTGAGGAGACCGAATCTTAGGTCACTTCGAAATTCATCATTATTTATACCCAATTCGTGCAGACTCCAACGATGTTGATACTTTTTTCACAGGTTTCTAAATCGTACAGGGTTAGACTACAGAATGGTCTTAAGGGATTTTTGAACCCTGTATTCCACGAGGTGTCTGCGGTGAAGAATCTGTCATTTTCCGTGGATAAGCCTGGAATAACTGGACTGATAGGTGAGAATGGAGCTGGAAAGTCCACCGTGATCAAGCTCATGACAGGGATACTCAGCCCGAATTCAGGTTATATATCAGTTCTTGGAATGGATCCTTTCAAGCAGCGTAAGGAATTGATGAAAAGGGTGGGTATCGTCTTCGGACAGAGGACTATACTCAGGTTGACGATCCCCGTCCGCTACTCCTATGAGTGGCTAAGGGACATATACAGGGTACCTAAGTCTATATTCAACCAGAGGTTGGATTACCTATCCGAGCTATTTGGAATTACCGACCTCATCGACCGTCCCCCGAGGGAGCTGAGCCTCGGGCAGAGGAGGAAGTGCGACATCGTAGCAGCTCTGCTCCACGGTCCTGATCTCCTCTTCCTCGACGAGCCCTCAATAGGTCTGGATTTCAAGGCGAAGGCGAAACTGAGGGAACTGCTCGTGAGGTACGTCCGCGAGAACGACGTGACCACGATCATATCAAGCCACGACCTCGCCGAGCTAGAGAACATGTGCGACGACTACATCATCATCTCCAACGGACAGTTGCAGTTCAGGGGTACACAGGAGGAACTCAACCATGAGCTTAAACTCAGCAACCTCCTCTTTGTCGAGACAGAGGGCCCACGTGATGTCCCGGTCGAGACCTCCCTCGATGGGCTTAAGCAGCTGGCGACCGAGGTCACGCAAGAGGGTGACACGCTGAAGATCTCATTCGATGACTCCATCGAGGATATCATGAAGATGCTCTACGAAGGCTTTAAGATCAAGGACATCCGGATCAAGAAACAGAGTCTCGTGGACGCCCTCACGGTGGGTGATAGGCAGTGATGGCGTACCTCCGCCTGAATCTCAGGGAGATGATGGCATTCAGGTTGAACTTCACCATGGTATTCTTCAAGATGATAACTGGGATCGTGCAGTTCTTCCTCTTCTGGTTTATCCTTGGGGGACTCTCATTCAACAGCACTTTCAACGGTTGGAGCTTCAAGGAGATGGGTCTCATTATCGCTTTCTCCCATCTCAGTCTCTCGGTGTTCCAGATACTCTCTTTGGGCTTCTATTTCTTGCCATACCTTGTGGTCCATGGATCGCTAGACTCAATTCTCATTCTACCAGAGAACCCCACCAAGGCGTTGATCGGGAGAGTGCTCTCCCCTGAACGGCTTCTCACTCCAATCGTCTCCCTCATAGCAGTAGGGATAGCGTACTACCTGAACCCAGGACTCAACCCCCTCCTCTTCCTCCTTGGTGTCATACTGGCGATTGCAGGATCGGTTCTGGAGAACTTGGTTGCTATGGTGTTCAATCTCCTGTCATTCTGGATCGGAACCATGCAGGCGATAGTGCAGGTATTGAACAATTTTGGTTTGGCTAAGCGTTTTCCTCTTGATGGGCTCGGAGGTGCGACCGGGTTCTTACTCACATTCATTGTCCCACTCTTCTTCGTCGCCACCTTTCCGGCCAGTATCATCCTGCAGCGTGTATCTGTCGATATGGTTCTGTGGGGTGTGGCAGTCCTCACCATCCTCCTCACTATCTGGTTCTCCCTCTTTAGGAAACTCTGGGAGAGTGGATTGAAGAACTACCAGTCCGGAGGTAGCCTCTGATGTTCGCCCAGCTCCCGTCAAGCCTAAGGGTGGCCATCCGAACCAAGATGGTCTTCCGGCTAAATTATCTCTTTATTCTTCTCCAGCTCCCAATCAGGGTATTTGTTACTGTCCTTTTGTGGGACTTCATCGTCGGTTCCTCATCACAGTTCATGGGTCTAAGTAGGAGCCAGATCCTTCTCTTCGTCAGTTTTACTGCTTTCTTGCAGTTCCTGTACAACACTCAGGAGACAATGATCAAGATGGAGCAGGATCTTGTGCAGGGTGGTGCTGTTGTCGGATTTACGCTTCCCATCGACTACCACGTTAAGGAGATCTTCGAGGGATGGGGCGATTTTCTCATCTATTTCGTCACTGGAAGTATCACCCTCGCTGTGGTGATTTCACTCATGGGAATAACAGTGGAGTTGACCCTTGCTAAGGGGCTTCTGATCTTGATCCTGATCCTCCTGAACACTGTGCTCCAGTACCTTATTGTATCGATACTGGCAGCAGCAGCAGTACTTGTTGGTCGTATCGGAGGATTTGGAGGTTCACTGATTGGTACGTTGATGTTCTTCGGTGGAGCCATCATCCCCCTAGCACTTTTTCCACAGGGGGTTCGGGACATGCTTGTGCTCAACCCTATGAGCAGCATGGTTGACTTCCCTGCAATGGTTCTCGTGTCCAATGGATTGGATGTCATGGACATTATCTACAGGCTGCTTGTGCTTGTAGGATGGTTGCTCGTTCTCTCGCTCGTCAACCGCAGAATCTGGAGGGTATCAAGGGACAGGTTCTCCGCTCCTGGCGAGTGAGCCTAATGTTTCGCACCCTCTATTATCCCTTCAAGGTAGAGGATATAGGTATTTACAATATCACGGTGCTGAACATTCTCAATTGAGGAGCTCTCGGGGCTTATATTAATTATGAACAAATTCTCATCTACTATCAGCATGTTGTGCGGTACAACCTTTTGATAAATCGTTCGGATACTCTTCCCTTTATCCAATAAAGGTCTGAAGTGTTTTTCCAAGATTTTTGGAATTATTGGTTTATCCACGATGTAGGTGACATCTATTCCCCGATTGACAAGTTCTGCCAAGGTGTTCGCAGTCTCAGACCAGTTGTACATCCCTCCCTTCCCAGAAGCAACAATCCAAACTCTTGAATTTGCATCCTCAATCGCTCTGTATATCTCTGGAAATGTATTTGACACGGAGATATTTTCCGGATTAGACAAGAGTTTTTCCTCGCTCTGGAGACCGATAAGCATATCTACGAGTTGCCCCAACCTTTCCTCCCTGTCTAGTAGATGTGACTTCCACTTGGTGATATATCTGGAATGAAGCAACTTTGGATCCGTAGCAAAATACACATTTGCAGGTTTACTCGATCTCTCGATGATGATCCCCTTGGTGACCAACGATTTGATGTGATTGTACACCTTCGTTCGTGGGATGTCCGTAACAAAGGCGATCTCTCTGGCGGATAGAGCATCATAGAGGAGTAATGTGACAAATATCCTCCCTTCGGATGGGGTGATGACAAGGAGGTCTTCCAAATTTCTGTATACAATTAATGGGATTTCGCTAATTTTATGCTTCAGACTTTCAAGCAGAATTTTGTTATTCTTCATTAACTTCTCCGTTAAGCCATTTCTGCTACCATGGTATTTATGATCTTGGGTTGTAGGTTCTGAAATTGGCTGTAACGCACTGTCTGGACAGTCTGGAACAATTTCTTTATATTAAAAACTAATTTCTTACATCCAAGAATGCCACAAGATTCAGAGGGTTCTCCCAATAAGAATAATACTCCTGTTGATGTAGTTTTTCTACAGATGGGTGGTCCCGCAAATTTAAAAGCAGTAAAAGCTTTCCTATTTAATCTATTTTCTGATGAGTACATAATTCAACTGCCGAAGTGGATGAGACGGTTCCAGAAGAATCTTGCGTGGTTGATATCAACTTTCAGATCCAGAAATACGCGGAACATGTATAAGAAGATTGGAGGTGGGTCTCCGATCCTGAAGATTACAAATAATTTTATTGATAAAGTAAAAGCAGAGCTTGGTGAGGGATACAGGACACATTTGATAATGAGATACACTGATCCTCGGTCAAAGGAGGTGGTGGATAGATTAAACAAACTAAAGGCAGATCGTCTTCTACTCTACCCGCTTTATCCGCATTTCAGCAAGTCTACAACTGGTTCTTCGTTGAATGACTTCTCGGAAGAATTTTGGAAGAGATACCTCGGAAGAAAGACGAGGATACACTGGGTCGAGGACTGGTCATTCGAAAAATTCTACATCAACTGGTGGGTGGACGTGGTCTATGAAAGATGGCAGAAGTTGGATGAATCTGATCGAGAGAATATGGTAATTCTATTTAGTTCTCATGCATTACCTAAGAAGTACGTCGCTGAAGGTGACCCATACGAAGCTCTGATCACTGAATCATATGAGCTGATAGTCAGAAAGCTGAAGGAAATGGGTGTGAATGTAAGATTCTCACTCTCTTTCCAGAGTCAAGTCGGTCCCGTTGAATGGATTGAACCTTCCACTTCCGAGGTGATCGGGGATTTGGCTGGTGAGTCAATCTCGTGCATGTTTGTCGTACCCTTGGGATTCGTTACAGATCACATAGAGACCCTTTACGAGATCGATATATTGTACAGGGAGGAGGCAAGTGAGGTTGGGATCACCAATTACCATATGATACCACCTCCGAATAACTCGGAGAAATTCGCACGAGGTGTAGCTCAGCACATTCACAGACTGGTCTCAGAGGAGGGAGCTCTATCTTAGATAACCTTCTGGTCATTACATGGCAGATGCCTCACACCCCCATAGAGATATTCGAACGGGTGACAAATGAGTTCGATACACTCCTCCCAAATGCAGAGGGAGCGTTTAGAATATCCACCTGCCAGAGAATCATAATTGCCGTATACGACCTCCAAGGCCTCGAAAGTAGGATACACAATGACCTTGGTGTATTGGATGATAACGATCTCCTTGAGTATGTCGAGATTCTCCGAGGGGATAGTGCATTCAACTACCTTGTGAAAGTGACGTCTGGTCTCAAGTCCTACGTTATCGGAGAGACTCAAATCACCCATCAGATGAAGGAGGCATTCTTCAGTGCGGAATCAGATAGTGGGATGGAGAAAGAGCTCGGGAAGATAATGCAGGATGTATTCAGGGTGTCTTCTCGAATACAATCAGAGACTAGTGTCCCTCTTGGAAAAGTATCCGTGCTGTCCCTGATTGAGGATAAAATCAGAGATTTCGGTGCCAATCTTTCTCCTGACCATAATCTGCAGATCGGAATCATTGGTACGGGCGAAATGGCGAAAAAAAGCGGAAAGCTGGTAAGGCGTCTTTTTGCTTCAGCGAAGATTCATTGGTACACCGATAGAGAGGATCTTATTGCAGAAAACTATTTCAGAAAGAACCTATTCGTTTCAAGAATTAAGCAGTATGACCTTGTATTTATCGCAGCACCCAACCTTCTTCTCTCCTCCGAAGATATCGAAGAGGGGAGAAATGACCCACAGCTCTACATCGATCTGACTGTTCCTAGGACGATCCCCGAGATTGGTGACGGAAGTGTGCACGAGGTCATAACTTTGGATCATCTTAAAGAGCTCTCAGAGAAGAATAGAGAGATCAGGGTATCTTCCATTGCTAAGGCAGAGCAACTTATTGGTGAATATCTGGCGCACAGGCGAAAACGGGATGTTCTCACAAAGCACAAGGACAAGCTCATAAACTTTCGGTCAAGGCTGTACAGCGTGGCCCAGGTCAAGAAGAAGGATATCATGGAATCACTTGGCTCAAAGGACATTGAGAAGAAACTCGATGTCGCCATCAACACCCTTCTGCACCATGCTCAAGAGGAGTACAAGGATCTGCTCATGGAGGTCTACGATTGATAACTGTAGGGGCTCGCGGCAGTCAACTCTCAAGGATACAGACTTCGCACCTTGTCGACAGGATGAAGGAAATAGGCTTAGATGTTGAGACAGTTTACTTCAAGTCCCTTGGGGATACGAGCAGGATCACCCCAATTCATCAGATGGGGAAGGATGGTGTCTTCACTAGTCATCTGGAGGAGCTTCTTGTCAAGGGGGAGATCGACATCGCAGTGCACAGCATGAAGGATCTCCCTACAAAAACAGATGACCGACTTGACACAATTCCGGTTCTTCCCCGAGAGGATCCGAGGGATGTTCTCATGATCCGGGGAGAGTATAGGGGGATCGATGAGCTCCCATCGCACTCAGTAATTGCAACAAGCTCAGTGAGGCGAAGGAGTCAGTTACTGGCTCTCAGGAGTGACCTTGTTGTGGTAGATATCCGTGGAAACATAGATACACGGGTGGGGAAGCTTATTGAGGGGTGGTTCGATGGGCTTGTCATATCTAAGGCTGCAGTCAATCGCTACCCCCAGAACCTTCCTCCTGAGATATCAAGTATTGTCCTCCCTCTCTCCCTGTTTCCGACATCGCCAGCACAGGGGCAGTTGGGAGTCCAACTGAGGAAGGAAGATACAGAGTTAATTGATGTGATCGAAAAGTTTCGATCCGAGGACTCCGATTCCGTGGAGCTTGAGAGAGAGATTTTCTCAAAGCTTGGATCTGGTTGTATTACTCCTGTTGGAGTAACTGTTCAGCAATTAGAGTCGGGACTAACACTCGATCTCTTCGACGGGAGAAGACAGGGGGTGCACCGTTATACACATATAATAGGTAAGGGCAAACAGGAGGTTCTCTGCTGGGTAGATGAACAATTTTCCTCACATACGCCCATGACAACACCGCCGGTCTCAGAATTTGATATTATTATCACAAAGGGAGAGGATCATCCCATGGTGCGTGAACTTCATGATCTAGGCGTACCCACTTACTGTCTTCCCGTCGTGTCTTCTGTTCCTGTGCTACCCAATACATCTGCTGCGGACACAATCAGGGGGGGAGACTGGATAATATTGACATCACCGCGGAGTGTAAACTATCTCCACAGAACCATAGTTCCCCTTCTACAGAAGAAGAAGGTCGCTGTTGTTGGGGGGGCAACTGCAAGGATTGCTCAGTCGAGGGGCATACCCATCCATTATGTGAGCACCCGTCCTAGCTCTGCCCTCCTTGCAAGGGAATTACATGAGAAAGACGACCCCCAAACCATAGTTCATCTGGGCGGGGATATAGCTCCCAAGGGACTTGTAGATACCTGTGATAATCTAGGGGTGGTTCTTGAACGGGTGGTTGTCTACTCAACAATGTACGAGCTCCCATCATCACTCACCAATGCGATACTACGACAGGTCAAGAGTAAAACTAGTGAATGGGTAGTGGTGTCAACAAGCACAAAGATCACTGAGATGCTCTTATCTTCAGAGCTCGGTGATCTTCTACGGAAGCATAGATGGATTGTGTACAGTGAACGCTCGCGATCAGTTCTAGTAAACTCTGGAGTCAAGTCCTCGGATGTTTCGGTGTGCACACCGCACGATGTGAGTGGAATAATGGAGGCAATGTCATGACTAGGCTCAGAAATTTAAGAAGAAGTAAGATAATCAGAGATTCCCTCGGACACCACCATGTCGAGTGTAGACAATTGATCTACCCGCTTTTCATCACCCATGGTCATGGGGTTAAAAAGGAGATTTCGACACTCCCGAGTCAGTATATCTACTCTCCTGATGTCCTCCTGAAGGAGATGGAAAAATTTGTTGACCTCGGTCTTAACAAATTTCTCCTCTTCGGTGAGGCTCACAAGAAGGACTTCCTTGGGACTGGAGCATACGACTCTGATGGACCATTAGCAACCACCATCCGGTGGTTGAAGGAGGTTTTCGGTGATAGCATATTTTTGATCTCGGACGTATGCTTGTGCCCCTATACGTCTCACGGACATTGTGGGATTCCCGACAAGACAACCAGTGAGATCAAGAATGATGAGAGTATCTCTCTCATTGCAAAATCTGCCTTGACTTTTGCGGAGGCAGGTTCTGACTGGGTGGCACCCAGTGACATGATGGACTTCAGGGTTGGTGCAATCAGGGAGACACTAGACGCTAATGGTCTTACGAATACTGGGATACTGAGCTATTCTGTCAAGTTTGCAAGCGCGTACTATGGTCCGTTTCGGGGTGCAATAGACAGTTCCCCTCAATTTGGTGACCGGTCAACCTACCAGATGGATCCAAGGGACATACGGCAGGTAAGTCGTGAGATATCTCAGGACATAGCAGAGGGGGCTGATGCCGTTATGGTAAAGCCTGCGCTTGCCTACCTTGATGTCATCAAGACGGTACGTAGTTTAACAGATCTCCCTGTTGCTGCATACAATGTATCCGGGGAGTACACGATGGTCAAAGAATCCGCCAGCAAGGGACTGGTAGAAGAGAGGGGAATAGTTCTTGAGAACCTGAACTCCATGGTAAGGGCAGGGGCTGATTGGGTCATTACATATCACGCGAGGGAACTCCTCGAAAGGAATTGGTTAGAATGAGCAAAAGTGAAAAATTGTACGATGAAGCAAAAACAGTGATGCCTGGAGGAGTGAGTTCTCCAGTCCGGGCATTCAGAGCAGTTAAGAACACACCGCTATTCATACAGAGGGGTAGTGGAGCATATCTCTATGATGTGGATGGTCGGGAGTATATCGACTATGTGATGTCATTTGGCCCCTTGATCTTTGGGCACTCAAACAAGGATATTGTGGATGGATTGATGGATGTTCTCCCTATGGGGACCTCCTTCGGAGCCCCCATCCCTAACGAAGTAGGGCTCGCACATCTCATGATCAACTTGAATCCTCACCTTGATTGGGTCAGGTTTGTGAACAGTGGGACAGAGGCAGTTATGTCTGCCCTACGGCTCGCTCGCGGTGCTACTGGAAGGTCGAAGGTCATCAAGTTCAATGGCTGTTACCATGGACATGTGGATTCACTCCTTGTCAAGGCAGGAAGTGGTCTTGCTACCTTCAGCATAGCTAACAGTGCGGGGATACCCGAATCTGTGACGAAGGACACCCTCGTCCTTGAGCTAGGCGACAAGCAGACGCTGAAGAAGATTTTTGAGGATATAGGCTCTGAAATAGCCGCTGTAATTATTGAAGGTATTCCGGCGAACATGGGGCTATTCCCTCAGACAAATGAGTTCTTATCCACCATTCAAGATCTGTGTCGACAGCACGGAAGTATCTTCATCCTCGATGAGGTCATCTCTGGTTTCAGGGTGTCTAAGAGTGGGGCTGTTGGGTACTACGAAGGGCTGAAACCAGACCTTCTGGTCTACGGAAAAATAATTGGCGGTGGTCTTCCTGTAGGTGCGTATGGTGGGCGGAAGGATCTAATGGAACTTGTCGCCCCTGTAGGGGATGTGTACCAAGCCGGCACTCTCAGCGGTAATCCACTCGCTATGAAAGCAGGTACTGTGGCACTCTCTCTGCTCGATGATGACACCTACTCTATACTTGAGCAGAGAGCATCACTTCTTAAGGATGAGATCCTGCGACTTTCGAAGACATTCTCCATCCCAGTTTATGTACGGCAAATAGCCTCGATCCTGTGGTTCGTATTTCAGGATCATGAACCTCAGGGACCAAGAGATATCAGCCCTGAGGCAGAGGCGCGATATGCCCTATTCCACAGGTACGCTCTCGAAGAGGGACTCTACATGCCACCTAGTGCATTCGAGGTGTGCTTTATCTCAACTGCACACACGGACAAAGTGATCTCAATGACAATATCGAAAATCGAAAGCACCTTCCAAAAGATGAAGAGGAGTGATGGATCATGAGCACCTCCTTGGAACTATTCGATGATGTCTTTGCCCACAGAGAAACTGTCAGACCACCTATTTGGATGATGCGTCAAGCTGGTAGGCATCTTCCAGAATACCGCGAGCTCAGAGAAGGAAAGACCTTCGAAGATCTCCTATTCAGTCCTATCCTTACCGCTGAGGTAACTCTGCAGCCCGTCAAGCGGTATGATCTCGACGCAGCGATCATCTTCTCCGATATCCTCCTGCCGTTCTACGGAATGGAGAGGGATCTGAAAATCATCCCCGGTGTTGGTCCAGTCCTGAAGAATAGAATTTCAACTCAGGGTGATGTCGATGACCTTGCCGTTCCCGAAGACGATGTATTTGACTCGCTTAAACAGGGTATACAAATTGTTAGAGAAAACCTTCCAGACAAAGCTGTAATCGGCTTTGCAGGGGCACCTTACACACTCTCATCTTACTTGATTGAGGGAAGAAGTACTAGGGACTCACTTTCCACGAAAGTGTTCGCCGAGATGAACCGTGGTGCTTACGACGAACTTCTCGATCTCCTCATTGAAGTTGTGAAGGTACAGATTAACTCCCAGATAGAGCAGGGCGTTGATTTTGTGCAGCTCTTTGACTCTTGGGCTGGGCATCTATCACCTGCACAGTACAGGGATATGATCCTGCCCAAGACAAAAAAACTGGTGAACGACATAATACAGAAAGTACCTCTCATCTTCTATGCCAGAGGTTCTTCTCACCTTCTTCCTGTGTTGAAAGAACTCGGTGCTTCGGGTTATAGTCTTGACCATACCATGACCATATCAACTGCAAGGTCTGTGATCAGTAGACCAGTGGTTATTCAGGGGAATCTCGACCCTGCGTACTTGTTAACTGGTGGGGATAGACTGAAGAAGGCGGTAGACGAGCAGATCTCAATGGGCATGCAGGAACCGGGGTATATCTTCAATCTCTCCCAAGGTGTCAACAAGGATACTCCCGTCGAGAATGTAATGGCTGTTGTGCAGCAGGTAAAGGAGGTTGGTGCATAGTGGAAGATATCCCTGATCTCGATATTGACATGATTGAGAGATTCAACCTACCTATACCACGGTACACGAGTTATCCCACAGTCCCTGTCTGGAACGGAAAGTACACGAGTGAAGATCATGCAAGAACACTTACTGATGTGGCAGACGACGCTTCAGATCTTAGCTTGTACATCCACCTCCCATTCTGCGAGAGGCGGTGTTCATTCTGTGGGTGCAACACGTATATCACAAGGAGGGAGTCCCACTTCAGGAGTTATCTCAATCACCTAAAAGAGGAGATAGAAAATGTCGTCGAATATATCGGTGACGGAAGGAAGTACTCCCAGTTCCACATCGGTGGAGGCACACCTTCCTATTTCCCTGCTGAGCTTTTGCATGAGCTTCTAGAATTTGTTGACAGCAAGTTCACCCCCACCTCAGATGCAGAGAAATCTGTTGAGATGCATCCTTCCGTCACAACAGATGACCGCACTCTCACATTCCTGAATCACGGATTCAACAGATTCTCGATGGGTGTTCAGGATTTCGATCCACTCGTCCAGAAGAAGATAAACAGGCATCAGACATTTGAGGAGACCAAGTATCTCATTGAATTTTCGAGGGATCATGGCATAGAGAGCATAAATTTAGACCTGATATATGGTCTTCCTTTCCAGTCTAAAAAGGGATTCTCCCAGAGCTTGGATCTCATCCATGAGCTCAGACCAGAAAGACTTGCGGTTTACAGCTACGCCCACCTTCCAAAGATATTCCGGCATCAGGGAATATTCCCTCTAGAGGTTCTGCCAAGGGGTACGAACAAGCTCGAGCTCTTCCTTCTAGCCCGCGAGAAACTACTTGAATTCGGATATCTACCCATAGGTTTTGACCATTTTGCGCTCAAGGATGACGAACTCTGGACGGCCTACACGTCAAACGACCTCAACAGAAACTTCATGGGGTATACCACGCATGCAGGGTCAGATCTTATCGCTTTTGGCTTCTCTGCAATCAGTGACGTGAATGGTGCGTACTCCCAGAACCACAAAACCCTGGACAAATATTATGCAGGTGTCTGGAATGACAAGTTTCCTATCCTGAAGGGTCTCCGATTGAACGAGAGCGACCTGATGAGAAAGGAGGCAATAGTTAGATGGCTGTGCCAGTTCTATGTCGACCCAGAAGAAATCATGAACAAATATGGCACTTCTGCTGATAGTCTCATAAAAGATATCAACGATGGTTTCCCACAGTACGAAAAGGAGGGTCTCGTGTACAGGGATGGAGAGGTGTGGAGGGCCACTGCCCTAGGGAAAGTGTTTGCAAGACTCCCTGCATCAGTCATGGATGAGTACTTGAACAGCAAGAACCGAGGGGGGTTCTCTAAATCAATATAGGGTGAAATGATCATGAAAGTAATTATTGTTGGTGCGGGATTCAGTGGTCTTGCAACCGCGACATTCCTCCACGCCAAAGGAATCCCGAAAGAAAATATACTGATCCTCGAGAAAGGTACTGTCCCTGGGGGATTCATCAACACAGTGAACAAGGATGGGTACATCATCGAAACAGGTCCCGAGGGTATCCGAGGGAATGCAATGGCCGCGAATGAACTAATCGACCTAGCTGGAGCACGCGATATCGTCGAACCTTCATCGAATATATCCGCGAAACGCTATCTTGTGCAAAAGAATCGCTTGGTGAAATTACCGCACGGCCCCCTCGGTGCAGTCACAACTCCATTAATTAGTTTCCGAAGCAAGCTCAGGCTGATTGCGGAACCCTTTATTAAGAGCAAAGATATTCCTGCAGAATCCTCTTTGGGAGAATTAATTGAGCGTAGATTCGGGAAAGGTGTTGACCATCTCCTAGATGCTTTCATTTCAGGTGTCTATGCCGGTGACCACCGTAAGCTCAGTGCATCCTTTGTCTTTCCGAAGCTTGCTGAATTCGAGCGTGAGCATGGATCGATTATCAGGGGCGGTATGCGCTACGCTAAGGAAAAGAAGAAAATCGATAAAAAGGGGGATGACAAGAAGAAGAAACCACCTTTCCTCTTGAACTTCAAGAACGGGATGATAAGCCTTGTCGAGAGAATGTCAGATGGATTTGATATCCGTTGTAACACCCCTGTGCTCTCGATCAAGAAGCGAGAAAGTAAATATGTTGTGGAGTGCGAGAATGACCAGTTCTCTGCAGATGTTGTCGTCATCAGCACCAGCCCAAATAACTGCCCTGATCTCGAACTCAAAGGTAAGTTGCCCCTCAATCCAATACCAGCCCCTCCTGTTGCCGTTGTGGCTCTGGGTTTTGACGAGAATGACCTCCTTGATAGGCCCAGAGGATATGGCTATCTCTCTCCGTCGAAGGAGGATAGATTCGCTCTGGGGACTCTCTTCACCTCGGATGTCTTCCCTCATCATGCACCGGATGGTAAGGTACTCTTCCGGGTCATTCTCGGAGGACGACGGAGCCCTGAGAGGGCCAAACTTAGTACAGAAGCTCTGGTCGAGAACACTCTTGAGGATATCAGACCTCTTCTGAAGCTGGGTGATGCCCAACCAGAATTCACGCATGTTGTACGGCACAAATCCGGTATTCCACAGCTGGAGCTCGGTCACTGGAGAGTGGATGACTTCCGTGTGCATCTTGAGACCCAGAACCCGGGTATCTACTTCAATGCAATCGGGTGGACTGGGATTGCTACAGCCCACTTGGCAGATGAGGGCAGACGTCTAGCGGTGCGTATCCAACAATCATACCCTCTCTAACTCCGCGACGAACAGGAACTCCTCCATTACATTCGTGCGTCTGACCAGTTTCCACTTTTCCCCCATGAACTCGGTGCTCGCTCCCCTGTTGAAGTCAACTCCGAAGAGGAACCTCGTCGTTGGGTTCAGGAGCTTCGCCCACATCCTCATCAGAAAGGACTTGGGCTTGGTGTACTCAAAGATGATGAACCTCGTCCCCGGGGCGACGACCCGTGCGATCTCCTCGAACACGGGTGAGGGGTCCTTCATCGTGCACATGACGAAGGTGGCAACTACAGTTGTAAATTTCTTCTCGGGCAGATTCCACGGGAGTTCCTCCTGAAGCAGAAGGTCAATGTTCTCCGCACCCAGTTTCCTCTGTTCCTTCTCAGCTTGAGCGAGCATTTGTGGACTCCTGTCTATTCCAAGAACCTCATTGCTCCCGTGGTAGTACCTCAGGTTCTTCCCCGTACCTACTCCGACCTCGAGGATGGTTTCCCCTCTGAGCTCTGCTATCCACCTCTTCCTCATCCCCCGGTAGATCATGACCTCATACGGCCAGTCCAATAGATTGTAGATGCGTGCGATTCTGTGATAAAGGCCCTCACGGGCTAGCTTCTTTTCCACAATGAACGAACAATAACATAGATCAAGAAAAGGGCTACGATGTACAGAGCGACAAGTGCCACCCCCTCGGTCCACACCGTTCCCGTATCGTACACAGATCTGAGCAGAACCTTAAGTGGAAGGTTGGAGGGCATGAGTTGGGTCCAGTCATCGTTGTACCTCCGCGAGAACGCGGGGTTCTCGATGAAGGATGCGTCAATTATAGATATCGAAAGTAGGACGTACAGGGAGAGCGTCTTGGACGAGATCACCTCTGCGACAATCAGCCCGAGGATTGACATGATGACTGAGATGGTCAAGAGTCCGACGAAGAAACCCAGCTTCTCTGTGACGTCTACATTTGCGGTCGTGTACCACCAGACGATGACCACTGCTGTGAGGTTCACGAATGATGTCATCACGACAAAGCTGGTTGCGATCTCCCTCTCCTTGTATCCCACAATCTTCAGCCGCGGGATTACCTTCTTCTGGTTAAAGGCTAGGAAAAAGCTGGTGATCACCGAGACTAAGACGACCGCAGTCATGGAGTAGAGGATGAGGATCAGCGTTTCGGTTTCGGTCACAACGACTGTGTCGTCCAGCTTAAGGGGGATAGATTCGATTGGTGCGCTTTCCTTGGCTACAGTCAGCAACAGGACGGGAAGGACGAGGATGGTGAGGATGACCCCCTTGTCTCTTAAGAAACTTCTTCCCGTGTAGTTGATCAACGAAGATACAGATCCCATTATTTGTCACCTCCGTTGCTTACTGGCTTGATAACCAAGTTGAGAACGACGAGAGCTGTGATGAATACCAAGGGGTAAACAACTGCCATCTGGCTAGGAGCACCCACAAAAGCAGATTCGAGAGCGATCTGCACGGGCCAGAAACCCGGGAGGAAGTATGTCCACTTCTCGAGGTACACTCCACCTCCCATGGGATTTGTGAGGAGCATCAGATCGAGGAAGGAGAAAATTAGGAGGATAAGTGTACCCTCAGTCACGTTGGTGATAAACTTGGCAACAAGGGTTCCCAGTGACGCGTAAATTGCAGTTACAGTAACGATGGAGATGACCATTCCTGTGGTATCCTTGATCTCCGTCAGATTCAGAGCGAGGATGGACACGACGACAATGGAGAGTATAAGTGTCACGAGGAGTGACAGGAGAGTAGCAAGCGATATCGTGCTATCAGTGTACCCTGATATTCTCAGGCGAGAAATCGTTCTCCTGTTCTCGGCGAAGAGTATGTAACCGAAGAGGGAGGATGTAATAGCAATCGAGGTTAGAGCACCTGTGACGACATGGACGTCTATCATACTCTTCCCAATCTCGTTATCAGCTATAGCGAAACCGAACTGCATGGGAATATCCGCAGTCACCCACCATGTCGACCACATGATCAGGGCAGGGAGCACGAGGGTGCTGAAGATCATGGATCGTTGCCGGAGGATGTTCTTCAGGAAGGCGAGTGTCAGGAATGATACCTTACTCATTTGTCTTCTTACCTCCACAGCACTCTGGGCAGTCCACCCTATTACAGCCTTGGAGCTTGCCATTCACGAGGTGAACCGCCTTGCTGAATTTCTCTTGATCTTCAATTAGGTGGCTAACGATGATCACAGACTTACCTCGCTTCCTGAGGTCGAATTGTATGTCCCAGAACGCGAGGAAAGAGGCATAGTCCATTCCCTGATAGGGTTCATCAAGGACGAGGATTTCAGGATCTCCTAAGAGAGCTATCCCAAAGTTTACTTTCTGCGCAGTCCCACCGCTAAGATCCTTGACCTTTATGTCCCTGTATTTTGTGAAATTCAATTCCTTCATTATCCGGTCAGCCTCCTTCTCGATCTCACTCCTTGGCAAATCCATTCCCTTCCCAAAGACCATGAAGTTCTCAATCACTGTCAGATTCTCGAAGAGCAATTGGTTCTGAGGGGAATACCCGATGGAACCATTCTTGATGATATTCCCGTCTTTCGGTTTGAGTAGTCCAATGATGAGCTTGAGGAGAGTGGACTTGCCTGCTCCGTTCTCTCCAGATATCCCCACGATCTCACCGGTACCAACAGTAAGATTGACACCATTGATGATATCTGTCTTCTTGTTGTACCTGAATTTCACGTTTTCGAGTTTCAGAAGTACGTTATTGTCTTGCACAAATTATATGTCAGTTCCTGATATATTAAAGTTGTCATGTCAAGTATTGACACATGTGGTTTTTTCCTATTCTATCTTTCATCAATTCTTCAATATTCATGCAATAATGAATGTATGGTGTTTTGATTTGAGCTCAAATTTTACTCAAGCAATTTTGAAATAAATGTTCTTTAAATAATACGTCGATATATGATATGACAAGTTTTACGATGTTGTGAAACGGGTGATCAATCATGATGTGGAATTACGACGGAAATCACATGTATCTTCTGGGATTTGGAATCCTTGTGATCATCGCCATCTTGGTGGCGAATGATGCGAATAATAATGGCAGGAATGGACTGCTATGGGGTCTGGTAACGCTGTTTATGCCTATGATGGGACTATTGGTATACCTCGTTGTGAGGTCTATTCCCGTACAGACATCTGCTGTGGGATCGACACCAGTGCAGGCAGTAGCGGCAGTCCCCGTGCAGACCCCGACTAAGCAGGTTGTATACCAGCCGGTCTCTCAACCGGTCGCTCAGCCTGTAGCTCAGTCTGTAGCATCTGTGACCACCGATGACAGCTTCGGCACGAAGGCACAGTACTGCACCTCCTGTGGTGCCTCCAACAAGGTAGAGGCTCAGTACTGCAACACATGTGGATCGCGGATCCTTCACGAGTGATGTAAAATGTGCGGAACAAGACGAAGGACATCCAGGAGGAGGCGGGGAATACTGGGACACCACCACCTAGGGCACCACGGTGTAGTACCCGTCGTCGTTGATGAGGTGGAAGAGGAGCCACCTGTCACGACAGGAGTGTACTGTTTCAGTTGCAACTTCACCTCCAACCCCGAGGGCGCAAAATACTGCCAGAACTGCGGGGACAAACTCTACATCTGCCCCATCAGCCAGATGAGCTTCAAGGTCGGAGATGAGTTCTCACAATGCCCCAAGTGCAAGACTGTATTCCACAAGCACCATCTGGATATCTCACTGGCATCGAACAGCAACTGTCCCTACTGCCAGAACCCCCTCGCCGGCGTTTATGTCGGGAAGGTCGGTACGCACGCAGTGGATGTATACTGACATCTCAAGAAATTAAACTGCAACTGAATTATTTATTATTTTGTAAGAAAATATTACTACTTTAGTTTTGTAATCTTCAGGAGGAAGGCATTTGAGACAACAATTATTGAGCTTAATGCCATGATCAGAGCCGCAACTTCGGGTCTGATGACCACTCCGATTGGATAGAGAAGACCTGCTGCAATCGGGATTGCTATGGCGTTATATCCAGTTGCCCACCAGAGGTTCTGCACCATCTTGGCAGAGGTAGCCCTGCTCAGTCTGAACAGTGCGACGATGTCTCGAGGATCGTTCTTGACGAGGACGACATGTGCGGACTCGACCGCTACATCAGTCCCCGCCCCAATAGCAACACCCAGATCTGCTTGAACAAGTGCAGGTGCATCGTTCACACCATCTCCGACCATGGCTACTTTGTGACCTTTGGACTGGAGCTCCTTGATCTTTGCAGCTTTGTCCTGTGGGAGGACGTCCGCGAAGTAGGTTGTCAGGCCTAGCTTCTTTGCGACATAAGCAGCGGTGAGCTCGTTGTCACCAGTAAGCATCGCGGTCTTCACCCCCATGGCTTGGAGGGCAGATATGGTCTCATAGGACTCGTCCCTGATGATGTCCGCTAGGGCAATCAGGCCGATGACCTCCTTGTCCGTCGTGATGTAGATCACGGTCTTACCCTGCGAGGAGAGCTCGTTGAAGTCAGACTGACCCTTCTCCACGCTGAGACCGAGATCTTCGACCATTGCCCTGTTCCCGACGTAGATCATAGACCCTTCGACTTCTCCCTTCGCTCCCTTACCAGGAATGGCATCGAATTCTGCAGTTTTAGGAATGTTCAGACCCTTGTCCTTGGCGGAGTTAACGATTCCCTTACCGATGACATGCTCGGAGTGAAGCTCCAGACCTGCCACACGAGCAAGAACCTCGTCCTCACTCAGGGATGAGTAGGATATGACATCGGTGACTCCGAACTCTCCCTTGGTGAGCGTACCCGTCTTGTCAAAGACCACGTAGTCCAGATCCTTGGCGATCTCCATCGCTATCATGTCCTTGACCAACATCCCATTCTGGGCGGCGAGTGTGGTGGATATTGACGTCACCGTGGGTATCGCCAAACCAAGTGCGTGGGGGCAGGCAATGACGAGAACTGTAATCGTCAGAGACAGCGCGAATACAAGATTCTGCGGAAGTATGAAGGACCATGTGATGAATGTCAGTGTGCCAACTGTTATGGCGATGAGGGTGAGGTAGTGTGCAGCTCTATCTGCGAGTTTCTGTGTCTTGGGCTTGGAACTCTGGGCCTCCTTGACGAGGCTAATGATCTGTGACAGTGCAGTCTCATCCCCTGTCCTCTCCACGACAACCTTGAGCGAGCCGGTCTGGTTGAGTGTACCACCGATGACCATGTCCCCCTCCTTCTTGGACACGGGTTTGGCCTCACCGGTGATCATGGCCTCGTTCACATTGGTCTGCCCCTCTATGACTTTTCCGTCAATGGGCACCTTCTCCCCCGGTCTGATAAGGATGACATCACCGACCTTGAGTTCGGAGGTCTCGACCTCCTTGATGTCATCCCCGTCAACAAGATTAGCCATGGGTGGGATGAGTTTAACCAACGCGTTTAGAGCTCCTGATGCACCCGCAACAGCTCGCATCTCCATCCAGTGTCCGAAGACAAGGAAGAGAACCAGTGTGGATATCTCCCAGTAGAAATCTGCAACATCCTTGAAAACAAAGGTGGCTGCGAGGCTGTAAAGGTAACCTGACAGTACCGCGAGTGACACGAGGACACTCATATCAAGTATCCCACTTTTAAGGGCTCTTCTCGCTCCCTTGAAGAAGGTAGACGCCCCGTAGAAAACAATCACTGATGCGAGAAAGGCGAGGACAAAATCTTGGAATGGAAAACTGATCCCTGTGATTCCAAGCCACCCTTGGATAGTGGGTGAAAGCAGGAGTACGGGGATGGTGATAAGGGTCACAACAATAGTCTTAGTTCGGAACTCCGCAACCATCATCTCATGGTGGTTTCCATGATCTCCATGGTCCATCTTTGCGTGGTCCATCTTTGCGTGGTCCATCTTTGCGTGGTCCATCTTTGCGTGGTCCATCTTTGCGTGGTCCATCTTTGCGT
>WAMJ01000039.1 GCA_015522385.1 Candidatus Heimdallarchaeota archaeon | reverse complement strand
TCCTCAACTACTAGTATCGAACTTGGCGTTGACTGGGGTGCAAAAGGAGAGGATGTATCTTCTCAGACCAAGGTCACATTCTACATCACTACCATTCAAGACCCAGGTACTTTGGTCACTTCTAAATCAACCGACACAAGTGGTTTGGACTCGGTCACCGTTACTCTCGGATCTGGAAAGTACTTAGTATGGGTTGGTGGAGGAACTCCCGGTGCCAACTATGACATGTGGATCAACGGACCCAACGACTCGGGACTCCCATCATCTACTGATGACTACAGCCCGTACAACGGCATCGCCCCTGAAGCTAACATCGTGGGTGTCAAGGTCCTCGATGACGAGGGTACAGGAGACACGAATTCCTTCCTTGATGGATTCGACTGGATTCTGACCAAGAAGGACGAACTGAATATCACAGTGGTCAACATGAGCTTTGGGACTGACCAGATTGTGGCTTCCCTTGATAACGCTGTAAACAACCTCGCTCAGCAAGGGATTGTCCCAGTGGTTTCCGCGGGTAACGATGGCCCCACCACTGCACGAGTGGGATCCCCTGGGTCAGCGCAGTTGGCAATCACGGTCGGCGCTGTCAACAAGTTCAATGAGATTGCATATTACTCCTCCAAAGGTAGCAGTGACAACCCGACAATTAAGCCGGACATAGTTGCACCGGGTGGCTCTCCTCTCGTCAGCTCTCTCGGTGATCAGACCGGGTACACCGATGGCTATGGTGTGATCTACGCAGCAGACACCAACGACCGAAACCTGCAGGCACAGGACAATGACCTCGTTGGATATTTCGGGACGAGCATGTCTGCTCCCCACATCTCTGGTCTAGCAGTTATTCTCGTGCAGAAGATGAAGCAATTAGGGCTATGGACACCTGACCAAACAGGAGTAGGGACGGTCAAGACCGCAATTCTAAGCACTGGTTTCGAGGTTGCCAACATCGGAAATGGAGGTGGTGAGAGCTTCAGTGGTGGTGCAGATCCCAGCCCCACCATCGAGAGAACTGGTAAGGACTCCTATGAGGGTTGGGGAATGGTCAATGCCTATGCCGCGGTCTCCTTTTTCGACAACTACGCACCTATCAACAGCCCATTCAACCTAACCCTTGACTTAGACGATCCCTTTGTACCAAGCAGTTACGCCTTCAGACTCCATGGGGGAAACGGGAGAAGCTATACCATCACGATGGATGTACCGGCTGGAATTGACGCTGATCTCGTGGTGTTCAAGTCCACACCTTCCACGATCGGTGATCCTCTGGTCTTTGCGAGCTCGACCAATGTGGGAACCAACTCTGATGAGTCTCTTACCATGGATCTCACAATCGACGATGACCTCGTGCTCGTGGTCAAAACTGTCAGTGGTACCGCACTGAAGAATGTCACCGTTGAAGTCCAGAGCGACTTCACACCCAGTATGACTATTAACAGCCCATCGACCGGAGATTTCCTGAAAGCTGACGAGATCCTTCTAGACTTCGACAGTACAACATCCTATGGTAGATTATACATGAATGGAACCTACATTGGTGAATACCAGACCGGAGCAGTAGTAGATACCGGTGTTGGTGATGGATACTACAATCTCACCATCGCAGAGGTCAATGACCTCAGCGGAACATTGGCAGCTCAGACCGTGTGGGTTGATGTGGATTCCCAACCACCTGTGATCAATTCGACCAATCTTCTCTCTGTCGTCTTCAACGAGACAATTATAATCGACTACGAGGTCTCTGATAACTACGGTGTAGATGCAGTAAACTTCCTCGTTGATGGGAAAGTAGCAATGAGCTCATCTAATCTCACTGGTTCGTTTGTCTTTGATACGCAGGGTCTTCCCTTCGGTGATATCACAATAGCATTGGAGGTCATAGACACAGTTGGGTACACAACTGTTCTGGAGAGGGATATCTTCCTCAACCACTCAATTTATCTCGAGATGAAGCAGGATATGGTTCTCGAAGGTACAGACACGGTCTCCTTTACCTGGGGTGCTGGAGCCTTGAGCCCAGACAGTTACGCAGTATATCTTAACGGTACACTTCTGGACTCTACCAGCTCATGGGATGGCTCATCTCTCCCCATTGTCTTCGACACCGATCCGTCAATATCCTTCCCTGTTTACAATGTCACAGCTCAGGTATTTGATACGAAGGGGAAGAACATTACCCAGACTATATTTGTGAGCTTTATAGACACGACCTCTCCAGTACTGGATGTCGTCTTCCCCGACAGCGAATACGACCTTACAGATGGAGAACCGGAGGTCAAGGTTTCTATCTGGGACTTCGACCTTTCCTCCTACTCCCTCGAGGCTACTCCATTCGCGGATATCACTTTGATCTCTACGGAAACAGATGGTCGGACTGTCACACTTGTATACAGGATCGACAATACTCAGATAGGCGATAAGTTGGACCTGACCATGTCTGCAAGTGATAGCAGCTACCAAGAATCGATGATAACCAGTAGGCTGGAGGTAGATGATCTCACGAAACCTATCATCACAAGTGTTGCTCCTGTGAGCACTGTGGAAGGTGTTAGTACCATAATAACATGGAAGTACACCGAGTTGTTCCCAGAATCCTTGACCCTGAAGGACGACAACGGTACTCTCCTCGCTTCTGAAAACAATCCCCTGCCTTCCAGTACGTTTGAATACGACCTTAAGGATCTCAGTGCTGGGAGTTACAAGCTTAAGTTTACCGTGACGGATCTTGGAGGAAATTCTTTCTCTTCTTCTGTACGAGTCGAAATCTCCGAGGCTTCGGGATCTGGCTCTACCAACGTCTCATTCCTCCCGGTGATAGTTTTGCCGATGATTGTGGCACTTGTTGTCTTGAAAAGACGGACTTAATATCTGACCCAGACTTCTGAGCTTCCATCAACTACATTTGCAATGACCCAACCATTCTCTCTCATAAGATTAAAGAGACCGCTATTTTTACCATATGTGAACTTGGGCACCAGCGCGTAGTTATAGGCTGAAGATTTAAATGCATTTTGCAAGTAAAGAGTCTCCTCCACGTTTCCGATGAATACCATGGAGACATTCTGATGGAGGTAGGTATATCCTCCTGAATAGAACCAGTTGACGAGTACGATGACCCCTCGAACATCATCCTGCTGTCCTATCCAACGGAGAGCATTGTTAGTGTCTCCATATTGTTCATAGGGTTCCAGTATCCGCTCATTGGCGGTTATCATCGGAATGCTGATGAAGATCATAAGTGACACTGCCATGATCTTCACGTAAAGGGGGGTGATGCCAATCCTTGAGATCGACACCGTTGACTTCCTGTATTCACGGAATGTGAAGAACAGGTCTAAGGCTTCAATCGCCAAATAGAACGAGAATGCCATGAACAAACGGTAAAGGATGAGGACGTTGATGATAAACCTTGTCTCCTTGTGAGAGGTTGCATAGAAGTTGATCCCATTCTCAAAAGGCCACTCGTAGATAATCCAAGTAAAGAAGAGTACTGATGACAATCTGAGAAATTCCATTGCACTATCTACCATCTTCGCATGTCTGGAGATGATCATGGGATCAATGCTCTCTCTGTAGTACCACTCGACGATGAACACGACCATAAGGATGATTGAGGAAAGGAAGATCCAGATCCAAGAGCCGTCCATACTAATTGTCGTGAGGTAATAATATCCAAAAACCGATACCCCAAAATTTCTGGAACCCTGCTCGATGAAGTTGAAGCCGAACCAGTTGTACGGAACCTGCCAGAGGTCTGTCAGCGAACTACTATTGTAGAGTCTGTAGTCCACCAGCATTCCCAATATCCAACCGATAGCTCCCTGAATAAGGAAATTATTGTAGGATTTTGGCCTGTTAATTCTGAACCGCCCCTTGTCCAGTGAGATCAGTTCTGCAATTGAGACCCCGGTAATTATTATCAGTAAATCCATCCTGATGTACGTCACCACACCTAGTCCGAATACCAGAGTTATTCCCTCCCAGAGTTTGATTCTTCGAGAACTATTTTTTCCCCGATCACCCCGATGGATCTGTACCGCTTTTGCTAGCGCAAAAAAGAGAAGAGGTAGGAGTAGGGTGTTCGTAGTCAACCTTGAGGTGGCATATGCAATATGCGGGGTCACCGAAAGGAATACTGCCCCCACATCTCCGATCTTTTTGTTTCCCGAGTACACTGCTAGAAAGTACCGTGCACTCAAGATCATGAGGATGGAGGAGATGACCCCTATGAAGTATAACGAGGGGAGGATCTGCGTGTGGTAGTCAAAACCCATCCTGCTCATGAGGTACATGGGTATGGCAAAAATCAGGGGGAATAGCCATGACCGTGCCCGTCCGTAATAGTCACTCCCTGGAACCGACGAACGGAATTCAGGTGGAAGGTAGGCATACCCAAATACCAGTTGATGAGCGGGCTCTAATGACTGGAAGATCTCGTCTGGATGATAGATATTCGTGTAGTACGTGAAATTTAGTATCCTCAGACCTATCCCATATATGAAAAATATCATAAAGGCGACTCTCGTGGGATTATCATAAGCGTAATCTGCGATTCCCAGTAGATAGCTGAATACATTCCTTGATGATTTTTTCACAATTTTCATCACATGCCCGTGATTATTAAGCTGATCCATTGAAGTTCAGAATTTCCAGAAACTAACCTTTTAATTTCCCCACACAGGAATCACTCTGTGGCAACTTCTGCTCGTACACTACCTCCCTCAGTACTCGTGGACATGTTTGTCGAATCAAAGAAGCAGCTAAGTGAGCATGTGGACTACCTCAATAAGATCAATGTGTTTCCTGTCGCTGATGGTGATACCGGCATCAACATGCTGATGACAATGGAAAAAGTGGTCTCACACCTCGTGAATTCTACAGATACTTCGATGGCCTCACTGGCAAAATCTCTCATGGACGGGGCGTTCGAGGGTGCGAAAGGTAATTCAGGGATTATTCTCTCTCAGTTCCTCATCGGTCTTTGTGAGGAACTTGGAAAAGGAGAAGATATAGGGCTGGAGTCATTCTCAAAGGGGATGACCAAGGGTGCAGATCGAGCATATGGTGCTGTTCTGAATCCCCGTGAAGGGACTATGATCTCTGTAATGAGGGACACTGCGGAGAGTGGGATCGAATTTGTGGATAATTGGCATGATTATCTCGATGCGACCTTCAACGCAGCTCAGGAATCAATCAGACAATCACCCGAACAACTTGCAGTTCTGAAGAAAGCGGGTGTGATGGACTCTGGTGCCATCGGCTTCCTCTACATCTATCAGGGGTGGATTAACGTCATGTCCAAGCAGCTATCTTCATCCGACACATGGATTCACGATAGCTCTATTGACAAATCAGAGGGTTCTATCGATGGTATTGATTCCGCAGAATCCATTGAACATCGCTTCTGCACCGAGGGGCGTTTCTCCTCCCAGCTTCCTGAAGAACAGGTTCGATCACTTCTTGGTAACTTTGGAGACTCATTCCTACTTCTCAAGAGAGGGCAGAACGGAAGGGTTCTATTCAAAATCCATGTCCACACGAACACTCCCCTAGAGGTTTTCCGAACTTTGAAATCCAGTGGTGAAGTACAGTACTTCAAGGTTGATGACATGATGGTTCAGACACTTAGCTCTCACTAAATACTTCCCTGAAATTAACTGTTGGAAAACTCTTACGGTTTCGCTTAAGCTGCCTACTGGGTGGACGTGTTAGGTGTCGTTGCGCACTTGCAGATGCGTAGTAAGTGACTCCTTCTACTAATTTCGTTTCTAGCTTTATGATTTGTGGATCCCATGTCCTCGATGAACAAGACCTACACTTATACCCTTTGAGGAAACCAGCACTAACCATCCTCTTACCGCAGGTGCAAAGGGGTGGTCTCCGCTCTGTCCGTGGGTTAAGCTTAACCGTCATCATCTGCTCCAGATTGATGGTGTCTTGATCCTTGCACGCCCCGTGAATATAGATTATGTCACCCTGTCTGAGACTCCTAACCGCTTTTGCCAATTGTTTGGTCGGCTCGAAGCACATGAGGGTGACGTCCTCGTCATTCAGACTCACAGATACCTTGACATGACCTCCTTGGTGTACTTCTGGTTTACCAGATACGGTGCAGAGGGAAGAGATTACCCTGTAATTCTCCATTTCCGTCTGTGGGTGGAGGACATGGGCGTCAGTCGCCTGATTTGTCTCGAAGATGGTGTAGCTTTCCACTTCCTCCCCTAGATCCAACTCTCTGAAGACTTCAACAAGTGCATTCGGGTCTTCTCCTCTAATCCCAAAATAGACTGGGTCGGGGCCACTTGGCGCTATCAGTTCCCTTTCCTGCTCGAAATCGTAAGATGAGAATGTCGTTCTGGGGTACCTCAATGCGATCTCCCTGACATTGGAGACGATTCTCTTTTTTCCTAGATTCTCTCGCTTTCGGTACGCAATGAGCTCGAATGTCCTATCGAAGTTGAGGTCGGCACTAATTGCCGCTAAGGTTCCTACCAGTGCTCTAGACGGGGTGCCGAGAATAGAGTATTCTTTATACTCACCAACATATATTCTATAGTCTAGCAAATTGTTTAGGGCCATCGTGTAGATCGATATGTCTGGGATTTTATTCATAAGCAATGCACATGGCTGGGCCTGCTCTGGTTCAATTCTGTCTTGCGTATCTTCCTCAATTATTTGTCGTACAGCGTCCTCTAAGTTCTCTCGACTCATTTTGCTCTGAAATGTAATCGCTAAGGCACCGTTTCCCCTTGTCTTGAATGGGACATTCGGATTTAGCCTGATGAGACGGGGGAAATTGACGATACGACATCCGATTTTGCGAAGATGGTCTATGATACGTGAGGCAGTATAGGTTGTACATCCTCCTGAATGACCGTCTGTATCATCGATACCAAGATACCAAGTTTGCCATGCAGAATCCAGAGTTATCCGCCCCTCCATTCAGAATTCTCAAGTATCACTAGTGATGGTTGTTGCGCAAAGTTAAATATTGTCCAAACCTCATGACCATTGAACATGAGTAATCCAAATAATACGGAGAAGTCACAGTTTAAGGCTTCATCTATTGCTGTTCTCATAAGTGGATTATTCGTGTTTGGAGGCTTTGTTCAGAATGGGGTCATTGGCTTCTCAGACGGGTCAAATATCTATCAGACGCTTGTGCCCATCGCCATTATGTTCTACCTATTGATACTTCTGGGGTTGTCTCTAGCTGGGTTCAAGCTCAAGAAACACGAGATGATCGTGATATCACTGGTACTTACGATAATTCTATTCTCGTTTTTCAACTTGGCATTAAAGCCTAATTTCAAGGTCAAGGATTCAACAGGTGGTGATCAGAGTGACGAAGACCTAATTACTCGAACCTCAACGCAAGTCAGCAGTGAAGCCTCTACAGGCTCCACATTTTCTGTAACGATCACGAGTAATCAGTTATCCCAAGAACAGGAAATTGTCGGAGTGTTTCTGACCCAGTTTCAGCTGTTTATCATCTCGATAACTCTTGTACTGATGATTTTCATCCTCATCTTTGTTTACTCTCGAAGCCTTGGAAACAAGATCAATATCAGATTCGTCGATGAACAAACGTACAAGGGAGAGTATACAGAACATCAGAGTTCAATTATAAAGATTTACACTATGACCAGCTTCAAACTGGAAAAGCAGTTTGGAAGAGCGCCAAATTGGTACTCACCAACACATTTCTCTGATGAGATAAGCAAGAGGACAATTGTGAGTTTGGCTAGCTCTTGGGAAAGTCTAACTGGACTCTACGAACAAGCTCGATTCGGGAGAAAAGCAGTTACCTCCGAGGATGTCGAGAATGCATTGGACCTCATGGCCCAGATCGATGGATTGCTCGAACGGTTGAGGAAAGAGATGGAGGCAAAATAATGGATCCCTACGACATCCTCATATCACCTTACAGATACCTTGGGCTCATCTGGGTAATCAATATCCTCCTCTTCTATTACATCTTTAGGACGATTGCTTACTGGAAAACTGTACCCGAATGGGAGCCTGTAGAGACTAATGTCTCGTTGCGATATAGGCAGGGATTCATGACGCACAAGTACATAGTTGAGCTCTCCAAGCATAACCCCGGTGATCACCCTGTGAAGTTTGTGGAGTTTGTCCACAAGGAGGTACTCTTCAATATCGCCTTTGCGCTTGGTATCAAGGTCAAAGATGCAATTGACATGCTCAAGGACGATCGTTTGCTGAGTTCACTGTTCTTTGACGAAGAAATTATCTACTTCCTTAAGCACCCCACAAAATGGATGAAGCAATATCCATACAACCGTACTAGGTTCTTTATCTTCAGAATCCCGTACATATCTCCAGAGCTTCAGGATGCGCTCAACGAGATGATCAGACGAATATCAATGAGCATTCTATCAAGGAGTGAACACAATGAGTAACAACAGAAATCCATACGAGAT
>WAMJ01000038.1 GCA_015522385.1 Candidatus Heimdallarchaeota archaeon | reverse complement strand
CATTGAAGGGATAGGGGGTATCGGGGGGATCCTTGCGGGTAGATTCCTGCAGGCAGGTCTCGATGTGACCCTCATCACAAACAACGAAACTATATCCAATAGGATCAATTCTGCTGGTCTGACAATTATTGAGGACGGGAAAGAGGAGATAGTTCAGGGCGAAGCTTATACCTCGCTCGAAGAAGCCTCTGGCAAGTTTGATATCATCTTTCTAGTTATGAAAGCAACTGATGTTGTGGAAGCAGCTCGGAAGTCACTTTCATTCTTATCTGACTCAGGTTACATGGTGACCATGCAAAACGGTGTGGTAGAAGATGCAGTAGGGGAGATAGTAGGTCAGAGCAGGATTATCTCCGCGATCGTTGGATGGGGGGGGACAATGCACAGTCCAGGAGTCTATGAGAAGACAAGTTCTGGAGAGTTTCACATAGGTGAGATGGACGGCTCTCACACATCTCGCTTGGATGGCTTAAAGCAGATTCTCGAGCTGGCGTGTCCCGTCGTAATCACAACTAACATTGTGGGCGCCCTCTGGTCTAAACTAGCGATCAACTGTTGTGTCACTACCCTTGGAGCTATCACTGGTGAAAAGCTAGGTGGTATGCTCTCAAATAAGCAAATCAGAAGTATCTTCATCGACATCTACCAAGAAGTTGTAGACACAGCTACCAAGAAGGGAATCTCCTTAGAACGTATTGCAGCTAACCCCTACCTCCTGTACAGGAAGAAAGGGGCGAATTTTGTCATCAACTGGTTCAAATTACTTATGTTGAGGTTTGTCGGAAGGAAATACAAAGAGCTCAAGAGTTCGATGTTACAAAGTCTTGACCGAGGACGAAAGACCGAGATCGAGTTTCTAAATGGATATGTCGTGAGAACTGCCAAGGAAGTAGATGTTCCCACTCCGAGAAACATCAAGGCTGTTGAGATAGTCGAGAGAATTGAGAAGGGAGAACTACAGTCTTCAATGGACAATATCCGTCTCTTCAATACTGATTAAATTAGATGTTTAGACAGTGTTCTGCAGAGAATTCGCTAGACACATTCCTGCGATGTGCACAGTTATGTATTCATTTGCTCTATAACCAACCTAATCACGTCTGATATTATTTCCAAATCCTCGTTACTAATGACAAGAGGTGGTAGTAAACGTATTGTGTTTGTCCCCGTAGGGATCACGAGGATGCCCTCCTCTATCAAACCTTCGATATATGGCTGGACTCTCCCCTTGAACTCAATGGCAATCATCAATCCCAGTCCTCGGACGTCTCGAACATTTGAGCAACATTCTTTCAGATTCAATAGCTGTCGAAGTAACATCTTTCCCTTCTCAGATGCTTTTCTCACCAGATCCTCATCCAATATGATACTCAATGTTTCTATCCCAGCTGCCATTGCAAGTGGATTCCCGCCAAAGGTCGTTCCGTGGATTCCACGTGGAAGTTCTCCAATTGAGCTCGACACCATGACTGCACCTATTGGAAAACCACCTCCAAGCGACTTCGCTAAACACATGATGTCCGGTACTACTTCCCAATGCTCGTAGGCAAACATTCGACCTGTGCGACCGAATCCAGTCTGAACCTCGTCAAAGATAAGTACCGATCCGGTCCTATCGCAGAGGTCTCGGATCTCTTCCATGAACTCTTGGTCTGCTATGTGTATACCTCCCTCGCCCTGAACTGGTTCTATAATGACTGCTGCTACATCATCGTTGATTGCCTCTCTTGCCTTCTGGATATTGTTGAGGGGGATGAAATCTACGTTCGGGTTGAGCATGTGTTCGAACCCCTTTCTGTACTTCTTCCGATGGGTGACAGAGAGTGATCCAAGGGATCGTCCGTGAAATCCCCTCATGATTGCGACGACCCTCTTTCTACCGGTGGCTACGGTTGCGAACTTGATACCTGCTTCAACCGCCTCCGTTCCCGAATTTACGAAGAATACCCTGTCCAGATGTTTATCGGTGAGATCGACCAACATCTGCGCTAGCCTTGTTCGTTCTGGGTTCCCATAAATTCCTGGGCAGGTTATGAGGTTCGTAGCCTGTCGGGTGATGGCTTCCACCAATCGAGGGTGTGAATGCCCTATATTGGCTACTCCCCACCCTGCGGTACAGTCTATGTACTCTTTCCCCTTCTCGTCCCAGACCAGTGCTCCATTTCCACGTACTAGTGTGACTCCATGATTTGGAAATATCTGAAGTAGTGGATTGTTCTGCTGTAGAAGTGACATATTTCATTAACTTCTTCCGATATTAATAACACAATGTTATTATTATTACAATATGGGTTGGGGTTGTATGGCTTCTATCGCGCAGGTCACCCGCGAACTCGTGTCGCGACAACCCTTTTTGGAGGATGCTCTGGCCCGAGGTATAATCAACTACAATGCTCTTGCAGAAGAACTACGTCCCAAAATTGAAGAGAGGGTCGGGAGGAAGGTTCAACCAGCAAGCATCTCTATGTCATTGAGGCGACTCAGTCAGACGGTAAAGAAAAATCAATTTGAACGAATTGAAAAACATCTGCAAGAATTTGTCGGGTCTGATACGACCATTAAGTACGACCTGTTCGAATTAACCATACGCTTCAATTCTAATGAAGATCCTTCTGAGGTTATCGGGAGGCTCTATGAATCAGGACGCTATAGTAGTAACGACTTTCTCTCTCTTACAAAGGGAACTTCAGAACTCTCGATCATTGCCAACCTCAAACACCGAGACTTCATCAAGAAGCTTGTCAATCCTAAATCCATCAAAAGTGAGGTTCTTGGTCTAGCTGCTCTATCCGTTTTTATACCTGAGGATTCTTTGCAGATCCCTGGACTGTTCTACTACTTTACGAAGGCACTGACCACAGAGGGTATCAATATTATTGAACTGATATCCACGTTCAGTGAGATCCAGTTCATTGTGGACGAGCCCGACGTTCTCGAGACGAGTAAAATAATCCGATCGCTTATTCGGACTGGGATTGTGTAGGAATCCTTGTTTAATCCAATATGTAACATATTGTCATTGATATGTTATTATCATAACAATTTGTTTTAATTATATTGGGCTGATGTTGATTTATGCAATCTCAACTTGCTCATGAATGTGCCGTATGTGGCTACGAAATAGATATTTCTGAAGATGTAGAACTCAATGAGATCCTTGATTGTTTCGACTGCGGAACAGAGTACGAGATCGTCTCGACCTCTCCAATTCAGCTTGCTGAACTAGAGGCAGTCGCCGAAGATTGGGGTCAATAAATGCCCTCGGTAGCATTCCTCCATTCTCTCATCCGAAAGGAGGAAAAGCTTCTCCTCAGCGAGCTCGAGAAGGTGGGTTTCTCAATCACTAGGTGGGATACCCGGAGTCGCTTCATGGATGTCAAGTCACTTGATGAGGAGTTCGATCTAGCTTTCGAAAGATCTGTAAGCACTTCACAGGGCTTGAACACGGTCAGGTACTTCGAGTCCTTCGATGTCCTCTCCGTCAACCCTTCCATGGTAATTGACCGCTGCTCCGACAAGATCCAGACGAGTTTACTTCTCCAGCGGAATAATATCTCTCAGCCTGATGTCTACATCGCTCACTCGGCCGATGGGGCTCTACAAGCCATAGAGTCCCTCGGTTACCCTGTGGTGCTCAAGCCTGTTGTTGGATCATGGGGTAGACTGCTTGCCCGAATCAATGACAGGGATGCTGCTGAGGCACTCATTGAGCACAAGACCACGCTTGGGAGCTACCAACACTCCTCCTTTTACATCCAAGACCTAGTCGAGAAGGGTGGGAGGGATATCCGATCTTTCGTCATAGGTGATCAGGTTGTCGCTGCGATCTATAGATCCTCCGACCACTGGATAACTAACACGAGTAAGGGTGGAGTTGCTACTAACTGCCCAGTGACTTCTGAGATTGAGGAGATGAGTATCAGAGCCGCACGTGCAGTTAATGTGGAGGGTGCACCGACGATTCTCGCTATCGATCTTTTTGAATCAGAAGGTGAGGTCCTCGTTAATGAGGTAAACTCCACAATGGAATTCAGAAATAGCATCAAAACGACAGGTGTGAACATCCCTGCTCTAATGGCTGAGTATCTCCATGAGGTGACTGTTTCATGAAGGTCACGGTTGTAGGGGCCTCGGGATATGTAGGTGGGGAGCTCCTCCGTCTCCTTTCTATGCACCCTGATGTGGATGAAATCGTTGCCACATCTGAACGCCTCGCAGGTAAGTTTGTCAAGATCGCGCACCCAAATCTCAGGAGGATGAATCTGAAATTTAGCAGTGCCAAGGACTTGGGGAGCACCGATGTCATATTGTCCTGCCTTCCACACGGCAGGTCATTCGGATACATTAGCAGGTTTCTGGAGGTCTCGGACAGGATTGTAGATCTCAGCGCTGACTTCAGGCTAAATTCTGCAGATGCATATCGGGAGTTCTATGGTCAACCACATCTTCTTCCAGATATGTTGGATTCGTTTGTTTACGGTATCCCCGAGCTCCACAGGGAGGAGATGAGGAGCTCAAGATTCATATCGAGTGCAGGGTGCAATGCCACCGCATCCATCCTCCCTTTAGCACCGCTCATAAACGGGGGATTCATTACCGAGAATATCACAATTGATGCCAAGGTTGGGGTGTCGGAAGCTGGAAGACAAAGCACCGAATCAAGCAGCTTTGTGGAACGTGACCGAAGTTTACGAAGTTACCAACTCACGGGACACAGGCACCTTGCTGAGATAACTCAAGAATTGTCTCTGAACTCTGAACCGCGATTTTCTGCAACTTCTATCCCCACAGTGCGGGGTGTTTTGGTCACGATACAGGTTGAGCCAGTGAGGACCTTGACTGACAAGGATCTTTGGAAGATCTACAGGGACGCATATGGTGGAGAGTACTTTATTGATATCGTGAAAGAACGTCATGGGAACTTCAGATATCCCGACCCCAAGACTCTGATGGGGTCAAACACTTGTCAAATTGGTTTCGAGGTAGATGAGAGAACTGATCGGGTAGTCATCGTCTCCGCTCTTGACAATCTTATGAAGGGCGCAGCGGGGCAGGCGATTCAGGGACTGAACATCATGATGGGGTTGGAGGAGACAACCGGGTTGGAAGCACCCGGGTTCTATATATACTAGGTGAGGAATATGTGCAGATTGTTTGCAGCAAGACTTTCCAGAGGGAATAGCATGGCGATACTTCTAGATCGGTTCTCCAATGCCTGTAAGTACAGTAAGGAGTACCAAGGGGATGGTTGGGGTGCTACTTACTACCAACAAGGTAGGTGGCAGTCTCATCATGAGATTCGTCCGATTTGGGAATCTGATCTGAAATTCTTGAGGCACTCACAGGTCGTCCTTCTCCACGCTAGATCCGCTTCGTTCGGTGAGGAGCCTGACATCACCAACAATATGCCCTTTGAGACAGATCGATTCAGTTTCGTCTTCAACGGCGAACTTCGGGGTGTCAGGCTTGCAGCTCCTGGTAGGATAGGTGCCGAGAAGATCTTTAGGTTCATCCTCAATTTCTACAGGGGAAATCTCGAAGAGGCGATAAAGAAGGCAGTTCCCATAATTGAAAGGAGGGTTCAGTACATCAGGGCAATGAACTTCATAATCCTTGACAAACTCGAGGGAAGATTCTACGTCTATTCTTCCTTCTCAGAAGATCCAGACTACTTCACCATGCACAACCTCAGGTCTGATGATGTGGTTATCTCCTCCGATCCCATCCCTAATCTGGAGCAATTTCCGATTCACCAGAATCTATTGGAGGTTATCTAAATGCTCCTTCTAAAGATAGGTGGAGGGTCGGAAATTAATATTGAGGCCATAGCCATGGATCTGAAGACATTGGATGAACCCGTCATAGTCATTCATGGCGGAAATCAGTTACGCGACGAACTCGCATCCAAGATTGGTGTGAAGGTTTCACGGATTAGATCTGTCAGCGGTGTCGACAGTGTACACTCAACGGATGAGTTGATTGAACTGATGATGATGTCGTACGCAGGATTGGCGAACAAGCGGATAGTCGAGACCTTTCAGCGATATGGTCTAAATGCTATCGGGCTTACTGGCTTGGATGGAGCTCTCATCAAAGGTAAGCGGAATCGCGGAATACGGGCGATGATCAATGGAAAGAAGAAGATTGTGCGGGATATGTCTGGTAAACCCACTTCTATCAATACGGAGTTGCTTTTTACACTCCTCCACAGTGGGTACGTCCCTGTAATTACAGTTCCAATATTAGACGAGGAATGCAGGGCAATAAATTCAGAGAATGATGACATCGTCGCTCTCCTTACCTCTGAGATGAAAATTGATCAGGTGATCTTTCTGATTGAAGAAATGGGCTTCCTCCAAAACCCAGAAGATCCTCTCTCAGTAATACCCTCAATGGATACTGCCACAATACGTGGGATGATGGTACAGGGGGGGAGAATCGGACGTAAGCTCCTCTCCATCCTGAAGATCATTGAAAGTGGATGTAAGGATGTGGCGATAAGTGATGGTCGATGCGAATCCCCGGTACTGAGGGTACTCAGTGGTGAGGTCTGTACCCGTATTTCTCCCTGATCTCCCTGAGGGATTGGTAGCAATCATTGGGTGCTATGAGTGGTATTAAATTGGAACGAATCAACTAGGATTGAATCGTATGTCTGGAAGTGGAAGTAAGTCCGTGCTTGAGTTGTCACCCGTTCTCATCCCGTATGTTCTGGGATTCTTCATCTTCAGGGGATTCTTTTCCAATTTTCCCCTCTACCTTCAGTTGAAGTTCAATCTAACCGATGTCGCTGCTGTTCAGATGTGGGGTGAGATTGGGAGTGTAGCTTTCTTCTTCGGGGCAATTAGCAGGCTTCCTGCAGGGCTGATTTCTGACCGACTCGGTAGAATCCGATCTTTTGCTCTGGCGTACACAATCTACATCCTTGCACTACTGCTGATCTATTTCACCGATATGAGCATTTACTACATGATCGCGCTCAGCTCAATACGGTTCGGTGTTAACACCTTCGCGATGACTGGCAGGGCTATCGTCTCAACCTCCAACCGTGACAAGGGTCTGAAGAATGGACTTTTGTCCGCAATGGTGGGTCTTGGCTCTTTCTCAGGGCCATTCCTTTTCGCTTTCATCCTTGACCATTACCCTCCTGATACAATAGTTGTGGTTGCTCTGGTTATAATTCTCTCCGACATCATACTCTTCGTCATCATGCTAAATAGTATCCCTCGTCTTTTCAGGAAGATCTATCCAGATGACGAGCCAGAGACTGATTACACCGGCGTTAAGATGGTCCGATCAACTGAATTGACAAGTGCGATATTTCTCCCAGGGATTAGGTCAGGGTTTGTGCTATTTGCCTCTGCTGGTCTGATCTACGGTTTAGTGGACTCGGTCTACTCGATCTACGGGTACAATGTGATTGGACTTCAACTCTCACTTGTGGGTCTGATCGCGGGCTCCGGTTCCCTCGTCCAGATAGTCTGGGCTCCAATCGTGGGGAAGCTATACGACTACGTCAAGGACGACAATATGCGTGTTCTTGGCTGGACTATATCGCTCATCGCTACTATCCTGATTTCTCTGTCAAAGTTTGGTCTTGTTTTCTTTATCCTTGGTTTCTTCGTCCTGAGCTTTGGGAACTCAACCTACTTTACCATGGAAATTACCCGGATTGGTAGAGTTGTGAGTAAGAGTCAGTTCTCATTCATATTCGGAATAACTGCTTCTATGAGTATACTGGGGACCGCAATTGCCAGTTACATCGCCCCATACTTTTACCGAATTATACCCGAGGGTACTTTCATTCTCACCCTCTTTATTTCCATTCCTTCTCTCCTGTACTCGCTGTACATGAAATTCAGTAAAAAGGAATAGCTTGTGTAAGTATATTTTCGTTAATCATGATTTTATAGGTAGGGGTGTTTATATCCCGATATTACAGCAATTTCTTACTGACTGTATAGTGAAATTAGATAATATATTGTGTTATGATATATTATCCTAACCATTAATCTATCCTGATTAATGGTGTTAACGAATAAAACTGATACTTAAATGCTCCACATTGCATGAAATTTGACTTTATGGTTCCATATGTCCGAAACAAAACTAGATAATTCGGATAAATGCATCCATCTTCGGTGTAAAATTGATAGTCTCTGTGCAAACAACCGATTTCCTTATAAGGGATAATTGCTATATTCTATATAGTGTTTGGATTTGTTTCAAGTATTGCTTGAATAAAGCACAACTCTTGAAACCCAGCACATAGGTGAACACAATGACTGAAGCAAATGAAGTAATTGACACAACCGGACTCTCATGTCCGTTGCCTGTCCTGAAATCCAAGAAGGCTCTGAAGAACTTGGAGGTCGGACAGATACTGAAAATTATCTCGACCGACGCTGGATCCAAGAAGGATATCCCCGCATGGACCAGAGTCACGGGACAAGAACTCGTGGAAGAGGCCGAAGAGAGCGGAAAATACATCTTCTACGTAAAGAAACTGAAATAAGGAGGAAATTGAAATGAGTGAAGACACCAAGAAAGTCGCTATCATCGCTGGAAACGGCACACTAGACAAGGCATATCCCCCACTGATCATCGCATCCACTGCTGCGGCAATGGGTTGGGAGGTGGCGATATTCTTCACGTTCTACGGTTTGGACATCGTGAACAAGAAGAAGAATGGAAAACTCCAAGTCCCATCAGTTGGAAACCCAGCAATGCCAGTCCCTGTACCAAATATTATCGGGATGCTCCCTGGTATGACAGGTATGGCTACAGGAATGATGAACAGCTGGATGAAGAAGGCGAATGTACTATCCGTCCCCGAACTTCTGGAGATCTGCCAAGAGGCTGACGTCAGGCTGATTGCCTGCCAGATGACTCTCGATGTGATGGGAATAAAGAAGGAGAACCTCATCGACGGTCTCGAATATGCCGGTGCAGCAGCATTCCTTGAATTCGCACAGGACGCAGATATAACACTGTACATGTAAGGAGAGTAAATAAAAATGACGACGATGCTAATACTACTCAAGGACGGAAGTTACCAAAGCTTCGCCACCATGGCCATGATCGCTACTGGTGCAGTAACCTCAGACATAGAGGTGAAGGTCTTTGCTATGGAGGATGCTGTGTTTGCCCTCCGCAAAGATCAGATCGACAAACACATTAAATTCGAGAAGCCCTACCCAGAGTACAATGCTGCCCTTCAAGATGCAATTGACACTGGTAAGACACAGAAGTGGTGGGAGCTCTTCAACGATCTTAAGGATCTGGGAGAGGTCGAGCTCACGGTGTGTGCACTTGTTGCAGACCTTCTCGGCCTGGAGCTGGAGGACTTCGCGGATGTGGTTGATGATATCCAAGGTGTTGCCAAATTTGCTGGAGACGCAGAAGAGGCAGACATCTTCATTACGATTTAGGAGGAAAAAGAAATGTCATATCAGATAGCAAAGACAGTAGATGCAGTAGGAAGTTTCTGCCCAGGTCCACTCATGGAGCTGGTTAGAGCAGTGAAGGAAGCTGAGACAGGTTCCGTAATCGAACTCCTCTCCTCGGACAAGGGTTCCGTCGGAGAGATCCCCAAGTGGTGTGAGAAAGCCGGTCACGAGCTTCTCGAAGTGGTTGACGTTGACGATAAGGTAAAGAGCTATAGGATCAAGGTCGGAGAGAAGAAGAAGCGCCGACGAAGGAACAAGGAGTGATGTGCAATGAACAAGATAGTAGTTCTGGGGGCTGGAACCGGTGGTACAATCGTCACCAACAAGCTCTGGAAAAAGCTGAAGAAGACCAAGCAGCCATTTGAGCTGACGATCGTGGATAAGACCTTCAAGCATGTCTACCAACCCGGGTTCCTCTTCACCATGTTCAACAGGGACAAGACTGAGAACATCATGAAAGATGCTCGAAAACTCGTGCCTAAGGGCGTTAAGAAGGTGATGGCAGGAGTAATTAGGATCGACACAGAGAATAAGATCATTTACCTAGACAATAACGAGACTCTTGAATATGACTACGTGGTTCTAGCTACTGGCGCTCGGATTGCTCCCGAGAGAGTCGACTGGTGGGATGACTCAATTCATCAGTTCTATACCCCTGAGGGTGCAGAGAAGCTGTACAATGCCATCACCGAGTTCAAAGGTGGGAAGATTCTTATCGCCATTGGTGATCTTCCTTACAGGTGTCCACCTGCCCCCCTCGAAGCTGCATTCCTCCTCGATGATTACTTCAGGAAGAAGAAGATGAGGGACAAGGTAGACATCAAGTTCTGCTCTCCATTGAACAGGGCATTCAGCATTGAGACGGTCAACACTGTTGTCCAACCACTCTTCGAGAAGAAGGACATTGAGCTGGAGACCTACTTCAATGTCGAGGATGTTGACACGGAGGAGAAGGTCATCTATAGCCTTGAGGGATCGGATGATGACTATGACTTGCTCATCCTAGTTCCCCCTCATGCGGCACAACCATATATAGTTGAGTCAGGCATCGCCGAGGGAGCAGGCTGGGTACCGACGGATAAACAGACACTTGAGGTCAAGGGTCAGGAAAACATGTGGGCTCTTGGTGACACTACAGATATCCCCACTTCCAAGGCTGGATCAACCGCTCACTATGAGGCACCCATCATCGCAAAGAACATCTACAACAAGATCGTCAATAACGGCAAGGTCGACAAGTATGATGGTCATGTGCAGTGTTTCTTCCTGACCGAGTTCGGGAAATCGCTCTTCATCGACTTCAACTACGAGCACCCACCTAAGCCAGGTAAACCTGCTAGGCACTGGTGGTGGTTTAAGCAGATCTTCAAACCGTTCTACTTCAATCTAGTCGCAACTGGTAAGGTCTAAGTTGTCCCCAAATCTACCATATTTTACTGATATTTACTAATCCCCTACCCATATGCATCATGTGCTGGTGGTTTTACTGCCGAATACTGTCAAAATGTACGGTATCCCGAATGTCAGAAATAGTGTGGTAGAGGTGGCTGCAGAGAGCATGCAGTATTTACAAATTAGTTCTAATACACCTAATTGGATATAGACTAGAACCATAGAGATCAAGAATGCAAGTGTTGATCCAGCAAGCACAATTTTTGAGAAGTTGTCGAGAGCCATGAAATCCTCGTTGCTCGTGTCGATAGTATCCACCTTCATGAGAATTGCAAATATGGTAGCATAGAAGAGAAATCCAAATACCGTGATGGGTATTCCAAATAATCGAGAGTATTCTGATGTTGTGACGTTCCCACAGTCAATTAGGTATCCCATGAAGTATTCTGCTTCACCACACGCTGCACCAGTCTTACTGAATGAGTCGGGGAGAATAATCAGGGTGTCAAACAATCCAATCCCCGAGGCTATAAGACCCACTGTTTCTTTTAGAGCCATAAACTATATCGACCTCTTGGATATTTGAACTTATTTAACCTTCAGTAATAATCGTAATACTTGGGTTTCATTGCCTTTCACAATATTTATTTTGTCCCGCAATACAAATTAAGTGATGAGAAGGAATCTCTCTATCGCTGTCTTCATTCTGATAATTATGATCAGCTCAATAAGTTCTACTCAAGCTTATGGAATACCTGGATCATTTGAGACAACATTTGGGTCAAAAATTAGCTATTCTACCTACGAGGGTGAGTACCTCTTCCTAGAGGCTATATGGACAGGTTGTTCTGCTTGTCAAAGTTTTCACTCTACCATGGTTGAAATTTACAATAAGTACAATGCGAATATAACCCTCCTCACCATTGCATACCAATCAAGAGACAATATGGACACAGTCAAGCAGTGGGAGGCAGATTATCCTTCCAGTTGGACCACAGGGCTTGACTACAATCTTGGAAACCTGTTCGGTCTGACTGCAACACCGACATCAATTCTCTTTGATAAATCTGGTAGAGAGATTAAGAGGTGGGTTGGTGATATGCCAATCTCAGAATTCGAACCCGTTTTTGATCAGATCGTCAAAGGAGATACATCCATCTCCACAGATGTCGATGTCTCAAATACTGATTCAGGATCACTTATTGGGGATCTCTTCTCAAACCCGTTCTTCCAACTTGGAGCCTTCTCTCTGATTGGAATAATGATATTTTTGAAGGTAACTGCTCCGAAAAAGGTCTAAAGGTGACAAATGTGGACTACCGGTACCGGGAGATTCTGACTCGGCTATACTCATCTGATACTCTTCTGGGATCGGGAATGCACAATGGTGAGGCTTACCTCGTAACCACTGACAGATTGGTGATCTACGGACAGGATGGTTGGGTTATGGAATTCCAGCTTGACGAGATTAGCTATGACGTAGTTGAGCTCAAGGATCACAAGTTCCTAGAGATAGTGGATCTTCTTGATCCAACAGCTCAGAACTACTTTTACTATGGACTTTACGAGATTAGGGAGAAGGTAATTGCTCTTTTGAGACAGGCGGGAGTAAGCTGATAAAAGAAAATTATCAATTTCTCTTCCGGCATATTGGCAGAGCCATTGCAACAGGATTCTCTATACCGATCCTTTGAGTATTGATCCCGTTTGAAGTCAGAGAATGACTGCTAACTCCACGGATGACCGTATACACAAGATTCTGAATATCTGCAGTCGTTGGAAATTGATCAAACCATCTGACAAGGATGCGCTCTGCCATCTTATCCCTGATGGACATATCGTCAACTGTGAGGGGTGCGTCTACATACCAGTATCCAAAAGGAAAGACTCCCTGAATATAATCTCGCGTGGCAACCTGCTTCATCATAGCCTCATAGATCATTGCCTGTTCCTGACTATTGTACCTATCCTCTACTAAGGTAGGATCATCCCAAGTATAGAATGTCTCGGAACCTTTTGCAAGCCCACTGCCGTTCTCACTAGAGTAGGCAACTCCAGGGAAGATGATGGGAAGTCTTGTCTGATTGTAGGTGTAGTCCAAGTGCTCAAATATTCTTTCCATGCCCTTGTCAAAATCAGATTGGCTTGGATTCGTTATATTAACGACATCTCCCCAGAGTGACACCCCAAGGAAATCCAGCTTGTCAAAGAAATCAACTCCATCTGCGATATAGGGTAAGAGGTTTGTAGTATCCATCGAAGCACCCCGCGCAAAAGTCTCAATCCCGACCTTCGCTCCCGATGTCTTTGCAGTGTCTATAATTCTTGACCACTGGGTACTGGCATTTACCAAGGCTGGAGTTTTGTTGTACAGGGGAAGATCATCGAATAATGGTGATGTGATAATTAGTGCACTCACCCCCTCTTCTAATGACAAATCTGCATGATACTTGACGAAGTTATTCAACTGGTCATACCACTCATTCCACCAATCCACGTCTCTGTCAGTGCTGTTGAGCCCTCTTGAATCGATCTGAATCCTTAGAGCAATATTGAATCCCTCCTTTTTGAATTCCTGAATATGCCTTCTCAGTTTAGCGTCAGGGTATGCAGGCACCGTCGTGTTGATATTGCTAATGACCGGTGGATCCTCACTAACCACTTCCCAAGGAGGTGATAGCTCTATCCACTCATATCCCAGCCTTTTCAATCTGTCAATAGTCGAATCATACTGAAACTCCCACTCCTCGGACCAAAAATCTGGTAGCTGAACACCCTTCCAGAATTCGGGCCTGGACACAATTGTGGTATTATCTGCCTGGCTTGGAATGTCCGTCTCGTTAAGGACATCGAACCATTTCCAACCAGTTACTGTATCCTCGACAAGGTGTGTGGTCCCAACTTGGACAGATCGGGGTGGTTTCTCAAATGAACTCTTCCATATGTCCTCCGCAAAAGGAGAGAATCCCCCTCTTGAGTAGGAGTAATCAACCCATCCTCCTTCTCCAATTCCGTATTCTTCTGGGTCGAACTCAAGTTCGTACTCGTAGTCTCCTATTTTACTCATTGGTAATAAGGAGTTTGCCGCATGGAAAACTATGGTGTCAAGTTTCGGTGTATTCTTTGGAATGGATACTCGGAACATTATTTTTAGGTCACTTGGAGAGTTCTGGTTCGATGTGGTAGTTTTACTTGTCGAGGATGTGGGAGTAGTGCTGGTTGATGATGTCAAAGTACTATCGCCTGTACCATTGTCAATGGAGTCTCTTCGAAAATCTCCTACATATCGAATAACAGATAAGAGAATGATGAGTGCGACAAGGCTGATCGCAATCTTCTTTGCAACACTATTGAAAGACATTAGGTACTACTTCTCCTCGACATTCTATAAATCTATCGAGAATAGAGCTATACACTATAGTATTTCTTTTATGCTTTTCAGATTACCATTCATTCTCAAGAAATGATAATCCGATACTCTTGACAGGGTACACTATTGATAACAAATTGAGAGATAAATGGCGGTTCCATGTATCGGTCAATTGAATTGAGAGAACGAAACTATGATTGCCCTACCTCTTGAAATAATGACCTGAATGGTTATCGCCTAATCTTTAATCAAATCCGAGTCCAGCCATTCAGTATCTGCATTTGGGTATGCTACATGGTAGAGCGTCTTGAGTAGAAGGACCTCATCTTGGGTGATGATCTCGTCCTTCATCGCTTCAAAGTAGCTCCCTGACATTATCTCTTCTTCTAGATGGTGGAGTTTCTCCCTCTCCTCTTCGTCTATTATTCCGTCCTCCATTGCAACCTCTAGATACTGTTCAAAATTGGATATTGTCTCTTCGAGAACGTCGATAATCGCCTGTTCATCCTCTGTTATCTTCCCGTCCTCCTTGGCTTTCTCCATGATGCTCTCCATCGCTTTTTTCAGACGATCCAATTTCTGCTTCTCGAGTTTCACAACCACATCTTAGCTATGAAGTATTTATTTGTTATCCATCGAGTGCAGTAGGTACAATCTTAGAATTTAAGTGCTCAGAGCACCATAAGAACTCGATGCAGTGGGCTTTCTTTCTCCTCCCTATACTATTCATTATTGTGATTCTCTATGCTGTCTACATTCTGACACGGAGATTTTACCACCCACAATATCCACCTGCCCTCCGAGGACGAATTCCAAGTGGGATAGCAAAAGATGTGCTCGTGCCACTAGAGGGTTACGAGAAGAGGAGAAGGGGGGGAGTATCCGTCAAGGTTCGTTCATGGGTGCCCGATCAGGTAAACGGAGGTGGTATCCTATTCATCCATGGCTGGGAGTCCTCTATGGGATACTTCGCTAACCATATTGAGCACTACTTAGATCTTGGTTTCACTGTATGTGCAGTGGACGCAGTGTCTCATGGGGAGTCTGACTACTGCCAAGTCATATCGTTTGTGAACGTTACCGACAGTATAGAGGCTGCTCGCAAGTGGATGGTCTCTCAGTACGCACTTGACAAGTTGATCCTCTGGGGTCACAGCCTAGGTGGGGTTGGATCAACTATTGGAGTTGGAACTGGAGTGATCAGGGATGTTGATCTGATGGTGATTGAGGGAATCTACTCCGATAGCCGATTCATCATCAAGAGGTACTTGAATTCCAGTCCATTTCCCAATTCCATAGCCCGGATGTTCCTGTGGATGGTCAAGAGGATATTTATCTCCACACTACCACCCGATCATCCTTTAAGAGAAGTGGATATAGCCGATCTCAATCCATCTAATCAGATTTTGAACATTCAAATCCCATACATTCTGATCCATGCCAAGCAGGATCATGTGGTGAACTACTCTGAATTCGAGCGGATGCTAGAGGTTGCAGGAGACAGAATTGATCCCATTCCATTGGAGGAGGGTAACCACTTCACCACTCACAAACAGCAAGGGTATTTCAAAATCATCGATACTAAGATCATTCAGTACCTCTCAATTCCTGTGAAATTACCCTCTGCTGAAAACTGAGCCCATACCATTCGCTTGGTGGAGAAAGCTTTCCCGATGTTTCCGTTGAAGTCAATGGCTATCACTCCACCGTGACCCCCGACTCTCCGTTCCATTTCTGACAGTGCAAATTCACACGCTTCTTGAGCGGTAGATCCCTGCTTGACCTGATTACACACGATATTCGCTAACTGGATCTTGAGGATGGACTCTCCATGTCCGGTTGTCGATACTCCTACTACTGAAGAGTCTGCTACAGCGCCAGCGCCAATTACGGGTGAATCTCCCACTCTCCCACTCCTCTTTCCTGTTATTCCTCCAGTCGAGGTCGCTGCTGCAATCCTTCCTTCATTGTCAATCGCAACGGCCCCAACTGTGTCATGACCCGAGAAATTCGTTTGTACACCCCTAGTATAACTGGTGAACCTCTCCCACTCATGGATTGCCTCCTCTGTGATTAAATTCTTCTGATCTATTCGCTCCATCCCCATCTCGGTGGCCAAATTTTCCGCTCCCTCCCCTATAAAGAACACATGTTCGGATCTCTCCAACACTCCACGGGCAATGCTTACTGGATGAGCAAACGAGGAAACGCCTGCTACTGCTCCAAAGTTCAGGGTCTCCCCATCTACAATGATGGCATCCATCTCTACCTTCCGATCCGCAGTGAGAACACTCCCTTTCCCTGCGTCAAATACAGGGTCATCTTCCATTGAGCGAACAGCTATCTCGACAGCATCAAGAGCTGAACCTCCGTTCAAGAGATGCTCGTAAGCGAGCTTTGCAGCTGTGTTTACTCCCTCTTGGCTTCTGTGCTTCATGTGGTCAGGGATGTTCCAAGCTCCACCGTGGACGATAACTGATGGTCTCACAAGCGATATGTGTATGTCTGTAGTTTAACTCTAACGATCTTCACTTCAATTTTTCACTGATTGTGAGGGTTTAATAATTCCCGAGATCGATCAAACATATGTCCGAAATCAAAGATGGAGGAACCATGGAGTCGAATCCCTTCTACAATCCGAAGTCTTCACACTCTCTATCTAACCGTATCTCACAGTTCATAGGACCGGTGCTGAGGTGGGGCTACCTCATTGTCACTGTTATCGTATTCTTTGGGCTGATCTACTTTCTTCAGCGTCGATCATGAATACTAGGCGTTCTTTTCCCTGAATCCAAGAGTTGCAGTTGCAGTAGGTGCAAGTGTGAAGGGTAGATAGAGGAAGAATGAGTCCATAATTGTATCAAGTGTCAGAGATATCGACCCACCATTCACAAGGAAGGAGATTATTACACCAATGATCACTCCGAAACTGCATGATATCCATGTGAGGAAGAAATCCAAGGAGAGAATGCTAAATGGTTTGCCCTCGATGTTCTTGGATCCGAACCATGTTGCAAGCGCTACAAGGAACCAGAGTACTGTGTTCATCAGGGCAAATATCTGTGTCGCGGTCAGATTTCCTAAACTGCTTATCTGAATCTGGGTGATAACTATCCCTCCGATGACCGTTCCAATTGCAGCAACGAAAAGTATCACCGCATAAAGTGCGAGTTTCATACCTAATCATTTTCTATAGGACTAAAAACCTTCTGAGATTCAGTCTGGTCACACGATATTGTCAATTAGTATTTATTCATGTATTCATATTTTCTAGGTACATGGGAGATAAACCTCTTCTTCTATTTGACGACGATTGCGGAATTTGTACCAAGTTTGCAAGAGTAATTACCCGGCTCCTTTCTGATGTGGAGGTGGTTAGGATGAGTGACGAGAGAATGATGCAGATAGGGATTGATGTGCTTGGTAAGGAGATGTACTGGCGAAGTTTCCACATCGTCCGAGGAGACTTCTGGACGTCAGAGGGTGAAGCAATCACTGAGTTGGTCTCACTCTTTCCTCTTGGGAAGATATGGAGGTCTGTCATGGGAGTAAATCCTATAACTAGACTCTCTGTTCAATTGCTTCGGCATTTCCAACGGAGACGAAAGTTGGAATGTAGAATTGTGTAGCTTCAAATACGGTTGGCGAAAAACAATATCCTGTCATTTGTGTATTTATCCTATTCATTTATGGTAATGTGTAGGTAAGGATTTGTCATATATCAACGTAGAAGATTTCTGCTCAGGATAACTATTAAATCAATCTTATCATGTATAATGCAGAGACGGATAGTGTACATAGGAATCTAATTTGCTAAGAGGTCGTGTCACCAAGTCACCAATTTGTCAATCATGTGCTGAAAAACCAATAACTTAATATGCATAGCCTTCTATTCTTAATTGTGGTG